>NZ_JBSGIV010000009.1:0-139348 GCF_053605225.1 Micromonospora sp. NPDC003944 | reverse complement strand
AACTTCGCACCCGGATCCGCCGCCCGCGCCGCCCGGAACGCCGCCTCGATCCAGTCGTTGCCCGTACGCTGCAAGTTCGAGTCACGACGCCCACCCGAACCACCGTCGGCGAACGCCTCGTTCACCACGTCCCAGGCGTAGATCTTCCCCCGGTAGTGCGTGGCGACCTGGGTCACGTGGTTGATCATCGCGTTACGTAGCGCGCTGCCCGACATGCCCTGGGCCCAGCCCGGCTGCTGCGCGTGCCACAACAGCGTGTGGCCCCGCACGCTCATGCCGTTTGCCTGCGCGTGGCTGACCAGGCGGTCACCACTGGAGTAGGTGAAGGTGTTCTGCTGCGGCTCGGTCGAGCTCCACTTCATCTCGTTCTCGGCCACGACACTGTTGAACTCACGGTTCAGGATGGTCGTGTAGGCGCTTGTCGACAGCTTGCCGACGGCGACAGCCGCGCCGAAGTAGCGGCCCTTCTCGGCGGCGGCCGCCTTCAGGGTCGTGCCCGCACCGGATGCGGGGGTCAGCGCCACCGTCATGCCGGTGGTGAGGGCGACGGCCATGGTCGCCGCCGCCAGCATCGTTCTCATGGGTTTCATGGCGTTCCTTTTCAGTGGGTGCATCGGTGGTGGTGATGTGCCACTTCGCTCGGAACAGCTGATCGGGGCGGTCGTCCTGGCCGCCTGGCATCAGCAGGCACAGTCCGAGAGGGCTGTCGCCGGCGCCTGCCGGGTCCCGAGGTGACGTCCGCATGCCCCTGCGGACGTCGTGAACGGTGGGACGGTCCGTACGGCTCGCCCGGTGAGCCAAGACAGCGATCGTCCTCTATATCGAGAGTGAGCGATAACATGCCGTTCGTCAAGACGTAACGGGTCGTTCACGCCGATCTCCCGCAACGCCGCGTTTCGCCAACTGACGAACGCCCTGAGAAACAGCGTTCAACCGCGGCGTGACCAGCGGACGGGCCCTCCCACCGCCTCACCGGAGTCACACCGGAGGGCAACCCTGTTATCGCTCACAGTCGTCAACCGGCAGCCGTCGACAGCCGTTCACGAGCAGCCGGTAGCCGAGGTGCTCGGGGACGGCTGGGCCGGCGCCACGTCGGCACGGATGCCGGCGACGAGGTCAGCGGTGGTGTGCGCCTCGATGCCGGGCTGCGCGGCGTCGGCGAACCGCTCGACGACCGCCCGGACGTGTCGCTCGGCGGGTGCGGCGAGGCCGTCGTAGACGGCCGCGAACAACTCCCGTGCCGGACGCCGGAGCCACTCCCGGGGCAGGAGTTCCACGGGCAACTGCGGATCGAGGACGGGAAAACGCCGGAAGGTGTCCATGACCTCGGTGCGGGCCCGCACCGCGGCGGCACCGTCGACCTGCCCGGACACCACCTTGGGCAGCAGCGGCGTCCAACGCCGGAGGAACGCGTCGTAGCTCCGGCTGATCGCGTCGATGTCCCAGGCCTCGATCGGCGCGCGGTGAACGGTCGAGGCGAGCGCGGTCTGCTGCCCCCGAAACACCGTCACGGCGCCGAGGGTGAGCCGGTCCAGGTGGGCCCGAGCGGCGGCAGTCAACTCCTGCGGCGAGATCCACAGCCCGTCGTACAGCGGCGCGTAACCGAGCCACCGGAGCTGTGCCCGCAGCGCCCGGCGCTGGGTGCTGCGGTCCTGCGGCAGCGAGAAGACGACAATCGTCCAGCACCCGTCCCACCGCGCCGTCGAGCTGGTGGAGGCGAGGATCCAGTGCCCGCCGGCGGAGAGGTTGGCGGCAGCGGCGCGACTGAGCCGGTAGGAGCTGCGTCGCCCCAGCCGACTGCCCTCCAACACGCCACGGCGGGCCAGCCGGCTGATCGCGGTCCGCGCTCCGGCCGTCGTCACGCCGGTCTCCCCGAGCAGCGCGACGATGGCGGCGGACGGGAGGGCGACCCGGGTCCGCAGCGTGTAGTCGGCCAACAGGGTCACCGCGACACCCTGCGGCGAGTTGCCGACCTGCCGGCGGGGCAGCCGGAGGGGGTGGTCGCCGTCGTCCGGATAGATCTCGTCGATGTCGAAGAGGCTTGCCACAGGCGCTCCGTGCTCCTCGGGGACGGTATGACGACTGTAGACGGACCGTCGCGCCTCAAATAGATATTGCTCGATTGACACTTGTTGGTCCGGGGGGAACACTAATTGCCACGCGACGCCATCCGAAGCCGGGCTGGGCGAGCCACAGGTAGCGGGCATCGTGCGATCACCGCGGGAGTCGGGCAGACCCGCGACCGGACCGCACGGCCATTCCAACCTGCACAGGCAATCGAAGGAGTCGTGCGGTGAAAGTCAGAAGGAAACTGCTACTCGCCCTGGCCGGGTCCCTGGTGGCCGCCGGCCTGGTGGCCCCCACGGTCGGGCCCGCGTACGCGGCGTCGCTCACCGAGGTGACAAGCTTCGGCGACAACCCGGGCCGGATGCGCATGCACGTCTACGTGCCGGACAACCGCCCGGCCCGGCCGGCCGTCGTGGTGGCCATGCACGGCTGCGGCGGGTCCGGCCCCGGCTTCTACTCCGGGAGCGAGTTCGCGAGTCAAGCCGACCGCTACGGATACATCGTGATCTACCCGTCCGCGACCCAGCAGGCAGGCTTCGGCAACTGCTTCGACACCTGGTCGGACGCCGCCAAACGCCGTGGTGGGGGCAGCGACCCGGTGTCGATCATCTCGATGATCCGGTACGTGCAGCAGCAGTACTCGGCCGACCCGGACCGGGTCTACGCCACCGGCAGTTCGTCCGGCGGCATGATGACCAACCACATGCTGGCCCTCTACCCCGACGTGTTCAAGGCCGGCGCCGCCTTCATGGGCGTGCCGTACAACTGCTTCGCCAACGCGGCGGACTACCCGCCCGGCAGCAGCCAGTGCACCGGCGGAAACATGAACCGCACGCCCCAGCAGTGGGGCGACGCGGTGCGCCAGGCGTACCCCGGCTACTCCGGGCCCCGGCCGCGGGTGCAGCTGTGGCACGGCACCAACGACACGCTCGTGCCGTACTCGCTGCTGCAGGAGACGATCGAGCAGTGGACGAACGTGTTCGGGCTGAGCCAGACACCCACCTCCACCGACACGCCCCAGGCCAACTGGAACCGCCGCCGGTACGCGGACAGCAGCGGCACCGTCCAGGTCGAGGCGTACAGCATCCAGGGGGCCGGGCACAGCCTGCCCTCCGCTGGGATGGCCGCGTCCGCGATCGCGTTCTTCGGACTGACCAACCCGACGACGCCCCCACCGACCACCCCGCCACCGACGACGCCACCACCGACCACCCCGCCACCGACCACGCCACCGCCGACCACGCCGCCACCGACCACGCCGCCGCCGACCACCGGCGCCTGCCGGGTGACGGTCGCCATCAACGCCTGGAACACCGGCCTGACCGAGAACATCACCGTCACGAACACCGGCACCAGCGCCGTCAACGGCTGGTCCCTGGTCTTCACCCTGCCGAGCGGGCAGACCATCACCTCGGGCTGGAACGCCACCTACTCGCCCAACTCGGGGCAGGTGACGGCCCGCAACGTCGCCTACAACGGCGGCATCCCCGCCAACGGCTCGGTGAGCTTCGGCTTCCAGGCCAGTCACACCGGTAACAACGCCCGACCGTCCTCGTTCACCCTCAACGGCGCGTCCTGCACCGTCGCCTGAGCCCGGGGCGACACCCACGCGCGCGTGCGCCGGTCACCACGAGGTGGTGACCGGCGCACGATCCGTTCGGGCGTCGCCAGGATCAGCGGTAGCCGGCGGTCACCACGCTCGCCTGCACGGCGTTCTCGGTCGCGTCGGACGGGTAGCCGGCGACCATCGCCCCCTCGTAGAAGGTGCCGGCGCTCAGGTTCGCGCCGCCGTCGGGCTTGCAGCAGTCACCGCCACTGCCCAGGATGATCGCGCCCTGCTTCTTCATCGGGCTGTATCCCGGCGGGAGTGAGCCGTCGTACAGCGTGTAGAGGCTGCCGGACTGCGCGTCGCTGCCCTTGATGGCGAAGCGGGTGGTGCCGTTGTTCTTCAGCGTCGCGGTGACGAACTTGCTGGTGAACGCGCGCTGGTTCGGGTTCCAGGTCTGGCTGCCACCCGGGAAGAGGCCCCACTCCAGGTCCGCCTGCACCCACGGGCCGCTGCCGGAGCAGCCGCCGAACCAGCACTGCTTGCTGAAGTTGATGGCGTCCATCGCCCCGGCGGCGTCGGCCTTGCGGGTCGTCTCGCTGTTGCCGTAGTCGAAGCAGCACCCGCTGTTGACGTGGGTGCCGCTGGTGACCATGTACATGCCCTCGGGGGCCGCGCCGGTCGGCACCCCGGTGAGGTGCCCGTCGCGCCAGTAGCTGTTGCCCGGGTTGATGTAGAGCGAGTACGCCTTGGCGCCACCCACGGTCAGCGACTCCGACGTGGCGATCGCCGGCCTGCTCTGCGGCGAGCCGGGAACCACGCTGGAGCCCTGGTACCAGAGGTCGTTGCCGCGCCCGGACTGGTCGAAGACGACGGTGATCACGCAGGTCGTACCGGAGCAGAAGGAATCCTGGTTGGCCGCCACGGCGGTGCCGCCCGCGCCGGACACCCCGATGTTGCGGGTGGTGTTGTCCGACGAGCGCCGCACCTGGTAGAGGTTGCCGGCGTACGCCTCGTAGAGCGCTCGCGTGGTGCTGTGCGCCGCGATGCACGGGGTGCCGCCGGAGGCGTAGATGTCGCACGGACGCGCGCCGGTCGGCGGGTTGGTCGGCGGTGGGGTGGTGGTGGTCGGCGAGGACCACTGCTGGTTGGCGCCGCCGTTGCAGGCCCACAGGATGATCTTGGTGCCGTTCGCGGTGGCGGCGGCGTTGGCGTCGAGACAGAGCCCGGACTGCACGCCGGTGATGGTGCCGTTGCTGTTGACGCTCCACTGCTGGTTGTTCTGGCCGTTGCAGTCCCAGATGATCGCCTGGGTGCCGTTGGTGGTGCCTCGGCCGGAGGCGTCCAGGCACTTGTTGCCGTACACCTGCAGTTGCCTGCTCGACGTCCACGTCCAGGTCTGGCCGGCCGCGCCGTTGCAGTCCCAGAGTTGCGTCTGGGTGCCGTTCGTGGTGCTGGAGTTGGGCACCTCCAGGCAGCGGCCGGACGGCGTGCCGACGATCGGGGCGCTCTGCCCGGGCTGGATGGTGGCCGCCGCGGCGGCCCCGGCGGCGAAGGGTGAACTGGCGGGGGTGGTGCCGACGCCGACGCCGACGACGACGAGCACCCCGGCCAGCGCACCGGCCAGGAGGGTCAGACGTCGGACGCGTTGGCGTCTCGGGATGAGGTCGCGGGCTGTTCCTGACCCACTGCGGGACGGGGTTCGCACGAGGTGGCTCCTCGGAGTCGGGGAAGCGCGGGGATTGTCGACGCGCCATGGGAGGTGGTGGTGGCGAATCGATTCGCAGCGAATGGTATGACCTTTGTGGAATTTATGTCAATGAATGCAGTGCCGGGGCGGCGCGCTGGCCGCTGGGCAGACAACCAGCGCACCACCTCCCCCGGAAGGGGCTACCGCCCCAGGAGTCGCCACGTCTGGTTCAACGGGCTGCCCTGGCTGACCGCCCTACAGGTCCACTGGTGGACCAGCGCACCGGCCGCCGTGGACACCGCGTTGACATCCACGCACTTGCCGCTGTGCCGGGCGACGAGTTGGTAGTCGTGCGAGTCGTTGCCCGAGTACGTCACCTTGCGCAGCGCGAACTGCTGGTTGGTGCTGTTCAGGCAGGTCCACTGGTGCACGGCCGCGCCGTCGGCGGTGGACACCCCGCTGACGTCGAGGCACTTGCCGCTCTGCTGGTTGACCACGGTGTAGGTGTTGGCCACACCGGCGACCGGGAGGAAGTTCCAGAGCTGCTGGTCACCACCGTCGCAGTAGTTCTGCTGCTGGACGTTGCCGTCGGTGGTGCCCAGACCGGGGTTGTTCAGGCACTGCTGGGAGTGCTGCGCCACCGCCACCGACTGGAAGCCGCCGTCCGAGGGCGGTAGCAGCGTGACGGCGTAGGTGTCGGTCTGGTTGGTGTACGGCAGGGTCACCGTGGCGTTGTTGTTGGACACTCCGACCAGGCTGTTCGAGACCGTGATCGGGCCCGGCACGGCGCCGCCACCGTTGTGCGGGATGCGCTGGGTGAGCACCCGGACCTGATTGTTCTGCACGATGCCGCTCGTGGTGTCGAGGCGCTGCAGGTTGACGGTGAGATTCCCGGTGGTACGCCCGCCGCCGACCAGGACCTTCGCCGACCCGGCCGTCTTCGTGGCGTACGCGTCGTACGACTGACTGGGGGTGACCGCGACGATCTCCCCGACCTGGGAGGCGTAGAAGCGGTAGTTCCACCACTCCCCCTTGGGCTGGTGCTGACCGGCCGAGTTGCGGATCAACAGGTTGCCGAGGTCGTTGTGCAGGCTGCCGCCACTGGCCCAGTTCGCCCGCAGGCCGTCGGCCTTGGCCCGCTCCAGACGGGCGATGTACCAGGCGCCGTCGGCCGGGTTCTGCTCGTCGGGCGCGCCGTACTCGTTGATCTGGTACGGACGCGGGTGGGCGATGCCGCGCGGGTCGAGGGTGGCGTTGGCGGCGGCGACGTTCGCGACCGGGTCACCGGGCAGCGAGTGCCAGCTGATGATGTCCGGCACCGTGTTCGTCGAGCGGACGAAGTCCAGGTACTGGTTCCAGAAGGTGTGGTTCGTCGACGGTACGCAGGCACAGCTCGGCCCGACGATGAGCTGGCTGGGGAACTCGGCCCGGATGCGCTGGTAGGTCCGGCGCCACAGTTCGAGGTACTGGGAGATCGGCCGGTTCCAGAAGATGGTGATGTTGGGCTCGTTCCAGATGTCCCACTGCACCGACAGCCCGGAGGCCCGGACGTCGCTGATCAGGCGGGTCAGGAAGTTGTCGTAGTCGGTCCAGTTGCCGTTGTCACCGGGGAAGCGGGAGATCCCGGCGCCGTCGGCACCCCAGAGGTCGTGCGGCAGGATGATGAACTTCCCACCGAGGGCGGTGGTCCGACGCGCCTGGGCGAGCGTGGAGTTCCAGCGGCGGTCGTAGGTGCCACCGACCCAGCCACTCCCCGGAAGCTGCGCGCCACCGGCGCGCATGTACTGGAACTTGACGTCCCGGTAGAAGTGGTCGGCCGGACCACTGGCGTTCTCGGTCATGCCGTAGATCCAGCCGGACGCGCGGTAGGTCGGCGTACCGCTGGTGGTGGCGAAGTTGACGCTTATCGACTCGTCGGCCGCCTGGGCGGGGGACGCGACGACGGTCACGGCGGCAGCGGCGGCGAGCAGGCCGACGACGAGTCGGGCCACGAGCACACGCGCTCGTCCTGACCTGCTGCGGGACGGGGTTTTCACGGGCGGCTCCTTGGTGGGGCGCGGGGGACGCTCTCCGGAGGGCAGCGCTTGCGAATCGATTCGCACGGATCGTAGGACCGGAGACTTAACGATGTCAATGAAGTGACCACACGGTAACGACCGTGTTGCCCAGCGGTCCTCCCGACGCGGCCAACTGGCTCTTGACCCCCGGGTGCAGCCAGACCTATCTTCGGGCGAACCGATTCGTCGAATCGGTTCGCCTCATGGCTGGACTGGTCCAGCCCACGACGATCACGCGCACACACCCCACCCGACGATCGATTTGAAGTGAGGCACCACATGACCGGACTCAGTCGGCGGCGGCGTCTGGCCGCCGTCGCCGTGATAGCTCTCGCCGCAGTGGCAGGCAGTGCCTGCTCGTCGTCCGCCGACGAGCCCGCCGACGGTGGCGCCTACCTCGTCTGGGACCCGTACCCGCAGTTCGCCGACGACTCCGAGTGGGTCGCGCTGCTCGAGAAGTGCGGCACCTCCGCGGGCGTGACGGTCGAGCGCACCGGCTACGACACCACCGACCTGACAAACAAGGCCCTGCTCGCGGCACAGCAGGGAAACTCCCCGGACGTACTGATCGTGGACAACCCGGTCATCTCGACCCTGGCCGAGGCCGGCGCGCTCACCACCACCGACGACAACAAGCTCGACGTCTCGGCCATGGAGAAGAACCTGCTCGGCGCCGGCCAGAGCGACGGCAAGACCTACGGGGTGCCGATCGGGGCGAACACCCTGGCGCTCTACTACAACAAGGACGTCCTCACCGCCGCCGGTGTCGACCCCGCCACCGTGACGGACTGGGCGTCGCTCGACTCGGCGCTGGACAAGGTCAAGGCCAAGGGCAAGAAGGGCGTCACCTTCTCCGCGATCGGCACCGAGGAGGGCAGCTTCCAGTTCCTGCCCTGGTTCTGGGGCTCCGGTGCCCAACTGACGAGTCTGGACTCGCCGCAGGCGGTGTCCGCTCTGACGCTCTGGACCGACTGGCTCAAGCAGGGCCACGCCCCCAACTCCGTCATCAACAACACCCAGACCACGAGCTGGCAGGAGTTCGCCACCGGCGACTACGCCTTCGCGGAGAACGGCACCTGGCAACTGGCCAACGCGGAGAAGCTCGGCTTCCCGTACGGCACGATCGCGATCCCGGCCACCGCGGGCGGCCCGGCCCCGGCGCCCACCGGCGGTGAGTTCGTCTCCATTCCGGTGCAGAAGAAGACCAGCAGGTACGAGACGTCGCAGAAGCTGGTCGCCTGCCTGACCAACGCCGACAACCTCCTCACCACGGACACCACGCTCTCCTACGTCGCACCCGTCGCCGCCGTCCAGGAACGACAGGCGACCGCGGACCCCAAGCTCAAGGTCTGGGTGGAGGCGGTCCGGGCCGCCAAGGGCCGCACCGGTGACAACCTCGGCACGAAGTACCCGAAGATCTCCGAGGCGCTGTGGACCGCCGTGCAGTCGGCCCTCAGCGGGGGCAAGTCGCCACAGGAGGCACTGACCGCCGCGCAGAGCGCCGCCGCGACCAGGTAAGCGACCCGAACCGACACCATGCCCTCCACGACCGAGACCCCCAACGCCGTACGAGAGCAGGGTGGGGCGGCGACCGCCGCCCCACCCGGGCCTCCCCCGTCCCGTGCCCGCCGCCCCAGCCGGTGGCCGGCCTGGGGCTTCCTGGCACCCGTGACCGTCTACCTGGCGGCCTTCTACGCCTACCCGCTCTACCGCAACGTCGAGTTGAGCCTGCGGGAGTACACCGTCCGCTCGTTCGTGCAGGGCGGGGCACCCTTCGCCGGCCTGGACAACTACCGGACGGTGCTGACCGACCCGGCCTTCGCGTCGACGCTGACGCACACAGTGGTGTTCACCGCCGCCTCGCTCGCCCTCCAGTTCACCATCGGCATGGCCCTGGCGCTCTTCTTCCACCAGCACTTCCCGCTGTCGCGCACACTGCGGGCGCTGTTCCTCGTACCGTGGCTGCTGCCGTTGATCGTCTCGGCGTCGACCTGGTCGTGGCTGCTCAACAGCGACTCGGGGCTGGTCAACGCGGCGCTCGGCGTCGTCGGCATCGACCCGGTCAACTGGCTCACCTCGCCGGGCTGGTCGCTCACCTCGGTGGTCATCGCGAACGTGTGGATCGGCATTCCGTTCAACCTCGTGGTGCTCTACAGCGGTCTACAAGCGATCCCGACCGAGGTGTACGAGGCGTCCGCCCTCGACGGCGCGACCGGGTGGCAACGGTTCTGGGGGATCACCTTCCCGCTGCTGCGTCCGGTCTCCGCGATCACGCTGCTGCTGGGGCTGATCTACACGCTGAAGGTCTTCGACATCATCTGGATCATGACCAAGGGCGGACCGACCGGCTCGTCCGCGACGCTCGCCACCTGGTCCTACCGGCTCGGCTTCGGCAACCTGCTGCCCGAGTTCGGCCCGGGTGCGGCCATCGGGAACCTGCTCATCGTGCTGGCTCTGGTCGCCGGCCTCGTCTACATCCGGATCGAGCGGAGGCAGCAGCTGCGATGACCACCTCGACGCCGCGGGCCTGGTGGAAGACCGGCGTCGGCCTGGTGCTGACCGGGCTGATGCTCTTCCCCGTCTACTGGATGATCAACGTGTCCTTCACCCGGGACCAGGACATGCGGGCAAGTCCCCCGCACCTGTTCCCCACCAACGGCACCCTGGACGGCTACCGGGTGGTGCTCGACCAGCAACTGCCGTACCTCGGCACCAGCTTCCTGGTCGGCCTCGGCACGGTGGCGCTGACCGTGGCACTTGCCGCACCCGCCGGTTACGCGCTGGCGAAGCTCCGGCCACCAGGCGGCCCGGCGCTGAGTTTCCTGCTGCTGATCGCGCAGATGATCCCGGGAATCATCATGGCGATGGGCTTCTACGCCATCTTCCTCACCCTCGGCGTCCTGAACACGCTGCCCGGCCTGATCCTGGCCGACACCACGCTCGCGGTGCCGTTCGGCGTCCTGATCTTCACGGCCTTCATGTCCGGAATCCCCGACGAGCTGCTCCAGGCCGCCGTTGTCGACGGCGCCGGTCGGCTGCGGACCTTCTGGTCGGTGGTGCTGCCGGTCAGCCGCAACTCGATCGTCACGGTGTCGCTCTTCGCGTTCCTCTGGTCCTGGTCGGACTTCATCTTCGCCTCGACCCTGGCCGGCGGCGGTGACCACCAGCCGATCACCCTCGGCATCTACCACTACATCGGCAACAACAACCAGCAGTGGAACGCCATCATGGCCACCGCCGTCGTCGCCTCGATCCCCGCCGCCGTGCTGCTGGTCCTGGCCCAGCGGTACGTCTCGATGGGCGTGACCGCCGGCGCCGTCAAGGACTGACCCTCCGCGGCGGTCGAGGAACGACCACCCGCACCACAGAAAGGCACCCGCCACCCATGACCGTCGCCCCGTCCGGTCCGGAGTTCCCCATCCAGGACATCCCGTTCAGCTACCGCGGATCCTGGTTCAACATCTCCCCGGTGGTAGCCGAGAAGACGTACGCCGACGATCTGCACCTGGTCTCCCACCAGACCGGGCTGCACCCCGTACTGCGTCTCGCTCCCGCCGTCGCCGGCAGCACCGTCACCGCCACACCCGCGTTGCTGACCTGGCGCAACGGCGACGATCGGATCGAGGCCGTCTACGACGGGCCGGACACCCTGCGGATCCGGGGCCACCGGCTCGGTCTGCGGGTGGCGGCGGCCGCGCCCACCCTCACCCCGTTCAGCGGCACCTACCTGTACGGCGACCCGGTCGACGGATCGCACGTGTTCACCTCGTACGAGACCGGTCGCCGCTACCGGGTGACGGTGCTCTCCGGCGCCCTGCTGCGCACCGAGGGCACGCAGGCGCTCGGCAGCGCCGACCGGTTCCTCGACCTTCCCGGCGACCAGCCCTGGGAGATCGCCATCGAGGAGTACGCCACCGCACGCCGCCCGTACGCCGCAACCGCCACCTT
The DNA here is from genome assembly GCF_053605225.1 of Micromonospora sp. NPDC003944. Lineage (NCBI taxonomy): Bacteria > Bacillati > Actinomycetota > Actinomycetes > Micromonosporales > Micromonosporaceae > Micromonospora > Micromonospora sp. NPDC003944. The sequence continues at coordinate 128,040 of NZ_JBSGIV010000009.1, read as the reverse complement.
CGAGCAGCTCTGCCGTGACCGAATCGCCGAGTTCACCGCGTTCGTCGACGCGATCGCGCCCTGGCGTGGCGGGGAGACCCCGGCCGCCGAGCTGGCCGCGTACGTGCTGTGGTCGGCCACGGTCGCCCCGGCGGGTTTCGTCACCCGGCCGGCCGTCCTGATGTCCAAGCACTGGATGGACAAGGTCTGGAGCTGGGACCACTGCTTCAACGCGATCGCCCTGGCGGCCGGCGAGCCGGAGCTGGCCTGGCACCAGTTCCAGCTGCCCTTCGACCACCAGGACGAGGCCGGCGCCCTCCCCGACTCGGTCACCCACTCCGAGGTCCTGCACAACTACGTCAAGCCCCCCATCCACGGCTGGGCCCTGCGCCACCTGCGCCGACGCCTTCCCCAGCCGCCGAGCCGGGCGGAGCTGGCGCAGACGTACGAACGGCTTGCCCGCTGGACCGGGTTCTGGCTTGACGCGCGGCGCGGCCCCGGCCACGACCTGCCGCACTACCAGCACGGCAACGACAGCGGCTGGGACAACGCCACCACCTTCGACGACAACCGGGTCCTCGAGACGGCCGACCTCGCCGCGTTCCTGGTCTCGCAGCTCCGCTGCCTCGCCGACCTCGCCACCGAGCTGGGTGAGCCCGCTGACCGTTGGTCCCGGGAGGCCGACCGGATCCACGGGGCCATGCTGCGCGACCTGTGGGACGGCGGACGCTTCCGCGCCCGTGACCCGCACACCGGACGCCTGCGGACGAGCCGCAGCCTGCTCGACCTGATGCCCGTCGTGCTCGGGGCCGACCTGCCGCCCCCGGTCGCCGCGATGCTGGCGCGAGGCGTCGAAAGCCACCTGACCACCCACGGGCTGGCCACCGAGCCGACGGACTCGGCCCACTACCTCGCCGACGGCTACTGGCGCGGCCCGATCTGGGCCCCCTCCACCGTGCTCGTCGAGGACGGCCTGCGCCGGGCCGGGCAGACCCGGATCGCCGACGACATCAGTCGCCGGTTCCTCGCGCTGTGCGAGAAGTCCGGCTTCGCGGAGAACTTCGACGCCGAGACCGGCACCGGGCTGCGGGACCGCGCCTACACCTGGACCGCCAGCAGCTATCTCATCCTCGCCGCCGCGCAGGAGGAACGGCGTGTCAGGGGCGGGTAGTCGGGCGGATCAGCGGGCTCGGACCGGGCCCGTGCTGGACCGCAACGAGATGGGCGGGCTGTACAGGCGGTGTCGGGGCACCGCGCCGGGCGCAGCGATGATCTCCAGCAGCAGGGACACCGCCTCGGCGCCCATCTCGACCATCGGCACGTCGGCTGCGGTCAACGGCGGGCGGAAGTCCTCCGCCCAGTGCTGCGCCGCGACCCCGCTGACGGAGAAGTCGCGGGGCACGGACAACCCGGCGCCGGTCAGGGCGCGCTGCATCCCGGGCAGTGCGGCCTCGTTGATGGTGGCCACCGCGGTGACCTCCGGGTGCGTCGCGAGCAGCTGCTCCATGCACGCCTCGCCGGAGGCGGTGTCGTCGCCGCTGCAGACCTCCACGCCGGTCAGGCCGCGCTCCAGCGCCGCCGTACGGAAGCCGTCGAGCGCGCGGTGACTGGGGCCGTACCCGGCGGAGACCAACTCGGCGGACCTGTTCACCAGGGCCACGTGCCGGTGCCCCAGGTCGGCCAGGTGGTGCACGCACCTGGCGATCAGCCCGGCGTAGTCGATGTCGATCCAGCTCATCCCGTGCGGCTCGGCGGTCCGACCGATGGTGACGAACGGCAGCCCGGCCTTGGTCAGCCGAGTCACCCGGTCGTCCGCCAACCGGATCTCCATCAGCACCACGCCGTCCACCCGACGCCCGGTGACGATCCGCTCGAACGACCGGTCGTGGTCGCCACCGGAGGGGGACAACAGCACGTCGAGGTCATGCCGGGCGGCCGCCTCGACGACGCTCGCCACGAAGCCCAGCTGCATGTCGGTCAACCGCTGGCTCGCCGGAGGGATGACCAGCCCGAGGGTGCGGGTGCGCCCCTCCTTCAGAGCACGGGCGCTGGCGTTCGGCCGGTAGTCCAACTCGTCGATGACCGACTGGATCCGTTGGCGGGTCGCCTCGGAAACGCTGCGTTTTCCGCTCAGTACGTAGGAAACGGTGCTGCGGGACACCCCCGCCCGGCGAGCGATCTCCCCGATGTTCATCAATCGCCCTCGAATCGATTCTTGCCCCGACGCGGGGACGCACCGTGCTCCGCCGACCAGCATATCCGTCCTCAGCCTCATCGATCGATGACCGACTCGTGTCAACTAGCGCATCGATATGGACGCCCATTAATGTCACAGGTATGACGTGTGACGTCAATCGCACCGCCGCACCTCACCCCCACCACGCACCGGAAAGGATCCGATGGATGTGAAGAGGACGATGGGTCGCCTGACGGCCGCCGCCGGGACCCTGCTGGCCCTTGTCATCGGCGCTGGCGTCTACGTGGTCGCGGACGCGCCAGGCGTCGCGCACGCCGCCGGCACCGGGCCGTGCGACATCTACGCCGCCGGCGGCACGCCGTGCGTCGCCGCGCACAGCACCACCCGTGCGCTGTACGGCGCGTACAACGGCCCGCTCTACCAGGTCCGACGCTCGTCGGACAACACCACCCGCGACGTCGGCGTGCTGAGCGAGGGGGGCTACGCGAACGCTGCCACCCAGGACTCGTTCTGCGCCAACACCAGCTGCGTCATCACGATCATCTACGACCAGTCCGGCCGCAACAACCGACTCACCCAGGCGCCCCCCGGCGGCTTCGCCGGACCGGCACCGGGCGGCTGGGACAACCTCGCCGACGCGAAGGCCGCGCCGGTCACCGTCGGCGGCCAGAAGGCGTACGGCGTCTACATCGCCCCCGGCACCGGCTACCGCAACAACAACACCAACGGTGTCGCGACCGGCGACCAGCCCGAGGGCATCTACGCGGTCGTCGACGGCACGCACTACAACCAGTGGTGCTGCTTCGACTACGGCAACGCGCAGACCAACAACCTCGCCGACGAACGCGCGATCATGGAAACCGTCTACTTCGGTGCCAACAAGCAGTGGGGCTACGGTGCCGGGGCCGGGCCCTGGATCATGGCCGACCTGGAGTGGGGGCTGTTCTCCGGGGTGAACGCGGGTTACAACAACATCGCGTCCATCAACCACCGCTTCGTCACGGCCATGGTCAAGGGCGAGCCGAACCACTGGGCGATCCGCGGTGGGAACGCCCAGTCAGGCAGCCTGACGACCTACTTCGACGGGCCACGCCCCAACGGCTACCACCCGATGAAGAAGGAGGGGGCCATCCTGCTCGGCATCGGCGGCGACAACAGCATCACCGGCCGCGGCACCTTCTTCGAGGGCGTCCTGACCTCCGGCTACCCGACGGCGGCCACCGAGAACGCCGTCCAGGCCAACATCAACGCCGCCGCCTACGCCCCGGCCGGCGGCAGCAACCCGCAGCAGAACGTCCAGCTCGTGGGCGCCCAGTCCAACCGCTGCGTCGACGTGCCGAACGGCACCACCACCAACGGCACCCAGGTCCACCTGTGGGACTGCATCAGCAACAGCACCGCGCAGCGCTGGACCTACACCGCCGCGAAACAACTCCAGGTGTACGGCAACAAATGCCTCGACGCCAACGGCCAAGGCACCACCAATGGCACCCAGGCCATCATCTGGGACTGCCACGGCGGCACCAACCAACAATGGAACCTCAACTCCAACGGCACCGTCAGCGGCGTCCAATCCGGACTGTGCCTCGACGCCAATGCCGCCGCCACCGCGAATGGCACCAAACTCATTCTGTGGGCCTGCAACGGCGGTGCCAACCAGCGATGGACCCCGCGTAGCTGACCGCCGCGGGCGGTGACCGCCGGTCACCGCCGTCGGGGCGGACCCGGTCGGGAGCGGTATACCGCAGAGTCATATTCATACCTCTGCGGTATACCGCTCACGGCACTCCGAGATGGCGGGCCGGCCGCACGCCCCGGATCACCGTCGCCACCTCGCTCAGGTCGTCGTTCAACTGGTGGTCGCGCCCGGGCAGCCGGTGCAGGTGCGCCTGCGGGACGACCGCGGCGTACCGGTCGGCGTGCTCGGGCGGCGCGGTGTCGTCCTGGAGCCCGTGGAACACGTGCACCGGCACGCCGCGCGGCAGCCTCGCGCCGAGGTCGGGCGGCAACTCGAACTCGTCGTTCGCCCAGCCCCCGACACCGACGAACGGGGCGGCGACCAGCACGATCGCTCCGAGCGCCCGCTCCGGTGACCGATGCGCGAGCGTGTGGACGAGGATCGTCCCGCCCACCGAGTGGCCCACGACGACCGCCCCGTCGTCCAGGGCCGCGACCTCCCGCCGGATGGCCGCACTCCAGACGGCGTGGCTCGGGTCGCCCTCGTCGGGCATGCGCGGGTAGTGGACCTCGTACGCGTCCCCGAGCTCACGGCGCAAACTGTCGACAAGCTTGTCGTCCCATTCGTCGTGCACACCGGCACCGGCCCCCTGGATCAGCAGGACCTGCGGGACTCGTCCGATCGCCACACTTGTGTGTGCCCGGCAGGCGGCTGCCACAAACGGGCGAACCGACGCCACCGGCGCCGGGCTGGCCACGCTGGCGTCCCGTCGCTGGTGGCGGCACACACCCGATACGCCGACCGAGCGCCGACCTCAACCAGCCACGGCACCGGGAGCCTGACCGACCGCCACGTCGAAGCCGGCGACAGTTGCCGTCCCACCGTCGGCCCGCAGGAGCGTGGCCAGGATCTTCACCACGGTGGTCTTGCCGGCCCCGTTCGAGCCGAGCAGGGCGAAGATGCTGCCCGCGCCACGTCGATGTCGACGCCGCGCAGCACCTTCAATTGTTTGAACGACTTCTCCAGGCCGTGCACGCGGATCGCGGGCTCATCGGCCTGAGCTGGTAGGTGCGAGTTGCTCATGCCGGCAGCATGCGGGGTTGACGCAGCGTCAAGGTCAAGCGGCGACGCGTACGCGACCCTGACTCTTCACTCCGATGTCACCGCCCGATCCCACGGGTGACGTGTCGCTGTCCGTCCGAGGAAGTTGGCTGCGAGTCGTCGCACATGCCATGACCAGGAGTTGATCGCGTGCCTTCCTCTCGTCGTACCTTCCTCGCCAGCGGCGCCGCCGCCGGCGTCGGCATCGCCGTCGCGGGCGGTCTGCCGTCCCTGGCCCAGGCCAGCCCGGCCCGCCCGCACCCGCCGGTGAAGCCCGGCACCGTGCCCTTCCCGCCGCTCGTGGACGACCCCAAGGGGATCCTGGCCCTGCCCAAGGGCTTCCGCTACACCGTGGTCACCCGGACCGGGGTCACCCGGCTCGACCGCGGTCAGGGCACCACCCCGTCGGACCACGACGGCATGGCCGTCTACGACGCCGGGCACGGCCGGTACACCCTGATCCAGAACCACGAGATCGACCCGGGCGCCGAGTTCGGCGTGCCGCACGTCAAGGGAACGGTCTACGACGCGGGCGCCGTCGACGCCGGCGGTTGCACCGTGATCAAGACCGACCTCGCGGGCCGCAACCTCGGTGAGTTCGTGGCGCTGTCCGGCACCATCTCCAACTGCGCCGGCGGGCCGACCCCCTGGGGCACCTGGCTCACCTGCGAGGAGACCGAGGACCGGGCCGGCGACACGTGGGAAGAGGGCAGCCGGTCCGGCGTCTACCAGAAGGACCACGGCTACGTCTTCGAGGTGTGGGCCGACGGCAGCGCCGACCCGAAGCCGATCAAGTGCTTGGGCCGCTACTCCCACGAGGCCGTGGCCGTCGACAAGGACCGCACCCGGGTCTACCTGTCCGAGGACGCCGACGAGCCGAACGGCCTCTTCTACCGCTGGACCGCACCGCACGGCGTGAAGCTGGGCCCGGGGGTGCTCACCCGCCTCGCACCGAACGCCGGCGTCCTCGCCGCGATGCAGATCATCATGGACGACGGTTCGGTGCTGCCGGACGTCGCCTACCTGACCTCCGCCCAGCTGGGCCGGCCCTTCCCGGTCCGGTGGATCGAGGTGCCGGACCGCGACGCCCGCACGACGTCCGTGCGTGAGCAGTTCGCCGACGGCCAGGTCACCCGTGGACGCAAGTTCGAGGGCGTGTGGGCCACCGACGAGGGCGTGTACGTGGTCAACTCGTACGCCTGGGATGAGGGTGACCTGCCGGCGGACGCCGCTCCGCACGACGGCATGGTCTGGTTCTACAACTTCGAGGACCAGACCATCCAGCTCGTGACGTACTTCCCGCACCAGACCCAGTCCGAGGAGGGCACGCCGGTCAAGTACACCGACATCACCTTCGACGGCCCGGACAACGTCACGGTCACCCCGTGGGGCAGCCTGGTGCTGGCCGAGGACGGCTCGGGTGCCTCGCACGTGCTCAGCACCATCCCGGGTGGGCCCACCTACGCGATCGCCCGCAACCAGCTCAACGACTCGGAGTTCTGCGGGCCGACCTTCAGCGCGGACGGCAAGGTGCTCTTCGTCAACATGCAGGACCCGGGCCTCACCCTGGCCATCACCGGCCCGTGGGAGAAGTACCTGGGCTGAGCGAGCCCGAAGGTGGGGGCCGGGCGACCCGCCCGGCCCCCAACAGACTCGGCCGCGCTCAGGAGACGCACGGCGGGCGGCACTAGTCGAGACAGAACTCGTTGCCCTCGACGTCCTGCATGTTGAGGCACGACTCGTTCTCGCCGTCGGCGAGCAACAACTGCCCGCGTACCGCGCCGAGCGGAATCAGCCGCGCGCATTCAGCCTCGAGGGCGGCCAGGCGCTCCTCGCCCACCAGCCCGGTGCCGACCCGCACGTCGAGGTGCACCCGGTTCTTGACGACCTTGCCCTCGGGCACCCGTTGGAAGTACAGGCGCGGGCCCGCCCCCGACGGGTCACTGCACGCGAACCAGGAACCCTGCTCGGAATTGACGTCGTCCCAGGAGGCGAACCCTTCCGGGACCGGCGGCGGGACGTACCCCAACACCTCACACCAGAAACGGCCGACGCGCACCGGCTCGGCGCAGTCGAATGTCACTTGGACCTGCTTGACCGACATCCGTTCACCTTATGAGTCGCGCTGCCGCCGCTGTCCCCTGACCCCGATCGCGCAAAGGCGGTGATCGGTGAACGGCCAGGGTGGTCACTCCACCTTGGTGAGAAGTGGTTTCCCCTTCTCGACGACGTACGTGGCCAGTTCGACAGCGACTCCGTCGCCGACGTTGCGGGCCTGGTGGTGCACGCCGTAGGGCACGGTGAGGGCGTCCCCGGTCCGGCACACCACCGGCGGCTGACCGTCGAGGCTGTATTCCAGCGCCCCCTGAAGGACGCAGATGATCTCCTCGCCGGGGTGGAAGTGCTTGAACGGCGGCGAGTCCGGCGTGAACTCCACCCGGGTCTGGATGACCTCCCGCCCGGGGATGCTGAGGTCGTGCCGTTGCAGATCGATCCGCCACAGACCTGGTGCCGACTCCACCGCCGTGGGACTGATGCCCTCGGGTCGATCCTTGGTGCTCATGACGGCCTCCGGTGAGCCGTCGGACCGACGGCGACTATTCGGACATAACGCATGCCGTCGAGGATAGGTCCGAACTCACCGCAGCAGTCCCCGTTCGGCCATGTGGGCGCGCAACGTCTCGGCCTCCTCGGGGGACATCAGCCAGCGCGGGATCACGGTCGCCGGCATCCGGCCGACGTACACGACCCAGAAGTCCTGGACGTCCCGCACCTGGGCGACCCCGTCCCAGGCGATGCCGCCGGACTCCGAGCCGCTGCGCATCATGATGTTGTCATCGGTGATGTCGTAGGCACCCTCGACGGCGTAGTCACCGGAGCGGCGTCGGGCGCGCGCCAGCACCCACGGCCGGTACAGCATCGACAGCACCCCGGCCACGACCAGCGCCGTCCACAGCGGCGCACTCCGCTCGCCCCACCCGAACCCCCGGGAGACGACGAGGCCGACCACCCCGACCACTGTCAGGGCGGCTCCGATATAGCCGAACCTGCGCAGTCGGACGCTGCCGAGCGCGGCGGCCACCCGGCCCGGGTAGGCGGGATCGGCGGGGACGTCGAAACGGATGTGCACGCCAGCACGATAGTGCTCCCCCGCGCCCTCGGTGGCGCCTCACCCCCACCCCGCCTGACCGGGCCGCGCGTGTCGTGGTGAGGCAGTCTGGTGGGGTGAGCGCCCGCGAGCCCGTCGACGACGTCCGAACGCCTCGGGCCCAGAGCGGGTCCAGCCCGCAACATCTCCTGGCGACGGTGCTCGGCGAGTACCTCGACTCCTCGGACGCCGACCTGCCGTCGACAGCGGTCATCGCGATCCTGCGCGAGTTCGGGGTCAGCGAGTCCAGTGCCCGTGCCGCGCTGTCCCGGCTGGTCAAGCGCGGTCTCATCGCGACGCGGAGGAGGGGGCGGTCACCGGTCTACCACCTCACCCCGCAGGCGATCGCCAAGCATCGCTCCCGGATGCGGCACTTCCTGACCTTCGGCTCCCACCCGGCGCCCTGGACCGGCGATTGGGTGCTGGCCTCCTTCTCCATCCCGAGCCCCGGCCAGGCGTCCCGGCACGCGCTCCGCAGGTCGTTGACCGCACTGGGCTTCGTGGGCCTGTACGACAGCATGTGGATCCGGCCCGGGTCCGACGTCGCGCGGGCGCGGGAGGCGCTGAGCGAGCTGCTGCACCCCGTCGAGGGTGCCCGGTGGTCGGTTCTGCTCGCCCGGTTCGACGAGGAGACCGGGCCACACGGTCCGGCCTCCGCGTACGACCTGACCGGGCTCGCGTCCGCGTACTCACGCTTCATCGCGCAGCACACGGCGTTGCGGGCAGCCGCGCGCAACGGGGAGGTGGACGCGGCCCGGGCGCTCGTGGCCCGGACCTCCGCCATGGATTCCTGGCGGAAGTTCGCGGACATCGACCCGGACCTGCCACCCCACCTGCTGCCGGCTCCCTGGCCCCGCCAGCAGGCCAGGGAGATCTTCCTGGACATCCACAGCACGCTGGGCACGCTCGCTCAGGCGCGGCTCGTCGAGGTGGCGACGCCGCACTGGCCGGAGGCCGCCTCGTGGATCACCCACTTCCAGGCGTCGAGGGATCTTTCGCGGCCGGAGCCGATCGGCGGGAAGCACGGCAGCGGCACACTCGCCGGCTGACGACGTCGTGGCCGGCCCGAGCCAGCAACACATTGACACCTTTCGTTACGACAGTGATAGTAACTGCATACAGCTCTCATCGGAGCGCCTGTAGGGACCGCGGCCGGGCGGTCGCCGGCGCTGAACGAGTGGGCAGCGGCGACCGGGGGCACGGCCGCCGCGCAGGCCGCGACGCGTTCACGTCGACCAAACCCGTGGCCAGCGCTGACCACCTCTCGTCGGGGCGCGAGTGACACCCGCCGCCGCAGGGAGCGCCACCGTGACTGTTCCTGGAGGATTCAATGAGAAGGCGAACGAAGATCTACGCGGGGTTGGCAGCCGCCATCGTCCCGGTCACCTCGGTGATCATGGCGCTGGGCGGGACACCGGCGTCCGCCGCCGTCGGCGGCTCCGGCCCCTACCCCGCCGACTACGAAACCTCGGCGACCCTTGCCAACCACACCATCTTCCGGCCCCAGACCCTCCCGTCCGAGCGCCTCCCGATCGTCGTGTGGGGCAACGGTGGCTGCTCGGCGAACGGGCTCTCCCAGGGCAACTTCCTCCGCGAGATCGCCTCCCACGGCTTTCTCGCCATCGCCAACGGCGGCCCGAACGCCTCCGGTTCCACCAACTCCCAGATGCTCACCCAGTCCATCGACTGGGCGGTCGCGGAGAACTCCCGGCAGGGCAGCAAGTACTACAACAAGATCGACACGAGCAAGGTCGCGGTCGCGGGCTTCTCCTGCGGTGGCCTGGAGGCCTACGCCGTCTCGAACGACCCGCGCGTCACCACGACCGGCATCTTCAGCAGCGGCCTGCTCAACGACGCCGACGACTACCAGCTCCGGAGACTGACCAAGCCGATCGCCTACTTCGTCGGCGGGCCCAGCGACATCGCCTACCCGAACGCGATGGACGACTGGGGCAAGCTGCCCGCCGGCCTGCCCGCCTTCATGGGCAACCTGAACGTCGGTCACGGCGGCACCTACGACCAGACCAACGGCGGCGAGTTCGGCCGCGTCGCGACCCTCTACTTCAAGTGGCGGTTGAAGGGCGACACCACCGCCGGCCGCAACTTCGTCGGCGCCGACTGCGGTCTGTGCCGCAGCCAGTGGAGCGTCCAGCAGAAGAACCTGACGCTCGACGACGGCACGCCACCCACCACACCGCCGCCCACCACGCCCCCGCCCACCACGCCCCCGCCCACCGGTACCCCCGGCTGCACCGCTGTCTTCGCGGTCCAGGACCAGTGGAACGGCGGCTTCGTGGCCAACGTCAGCGTCACCGCGGGAACCGCCGCGCTGACCGGCTGGCGGGTCACCGTCACCCTGCCGAGCGGGGCGTCGGTCAGCTCGCTGTGGAACGGCGTCAGCAGCGGGACCAGTGGGACCATCACCGTCGCGAACCAGAGCTACAACGGACGACTGGCCGCAGGTCAGGCCACCAGCTTCGGGTTCCAGGGCACCGGCAACGGCAGTGGCACCACGGTGAGCTGCACCGGTAGCTGAGCGCCGTTCGGCGGGCCGGTGCGCCGGCACCGGCCCGCCGAGGGGTGCGCGAGGGCCCGGCGGATAGGGGAGACTGGCCGGCATGGCTGAACTGAGCGATGCGAAGGCCGCGCTGCACCACTACCTCCGGCAGCAACGCGAAGATCTCGTCTGGAAGCTCGACGGGCTCAGCGAACGCGAGGTCAGGCAGCCCCGCACGACGACCGGCAACAACCTGCTGGGTGCGCTCAAGCACTGCCTCAACGTCGAGGCCGGCTACTTCGGGGTCACCTTCGGCCGCGAGTTCCCGACGCCCGACGAGCTGGTCCCGATGTCGGCGTACGACGAGGACCCGCAGGCCGACTGGTACGCCCGCGAGGACGAGACGAAGGACGGGCTGATCGACCTGTACCGCCGCGTCGGCGCGTTCGCCGACCAGACGATCGAGCAGTTGCCGCTCGACGCGTTGGGGCAGGTGCCGTGGTGGCAGCCAGGTCGGCAGGCCGTGACCCTGCAACGGATCATCATCCACGTGACCTGCGATCTGGCCCGGCACGCCGGGCACGCGGACATCATGCGCGAACAGCACGACGAGGCGGTCGGCCTCCAGCGGGACAGCACCGTCATCCCGGACGACTACGACTGGCCGGCGTATGTGAGCAAGCTGACGAAGCTCGCCGACCACTTCGGATGACCGGGAGAGCTGTCGGCGTGCGAGACGACCTCGACCAGATCGACGCGGCCTTCCGGGGCACACCACTGGCCGGCCTGCCGATCGGGCACGGCCCCTCCGGCACCCTCCTCGTCCCCGACGTCGACCCCGACCGTCTGCACGAGGTGTGGCAGGCCGCCGAGGCGCTGGTGCCGGTCACCGGGCGCCGACCCGTCATGGTCACCGACGACTTCGACGACGCGCTTGCCATCCGGCCCGAGCCCGAGCCGGGTCCGTCGGAGACGGAGCTGCGCGCGTTCGCCGAGGCCGCGGCGGCCTCCGACCCCTGGCTGGCCTACCGCCACTACAGCGAGGACCACCAGGTCGACGAAGGCGAGATCGCGTACCACGCGTGTGGTGCGACAGGCGTCGACCTGACCGCCCTGGCGGCGGACGTGGTGCTGCCGACACCGCTCCCGACACTTGAGCGGGCGCTGTACGACCGGCTGCTCACCGACGCCGACCTGCACGCCGAGGTGCTCGACGACGTGCAGCTCGTGACGCGGACCGAGTACTGGTACACCCCGGACAGCGTCCTGCTCATGTTGCTGCCCACGAGCGACGTCCGCAGCTCCGCGTACTGGGTGGACTTCAACGGGGCTCTCACGCCGGACTACCAGCAGAAGCTCGCCGAGGTGCTGGCGCAGTGGCGACACCGCTGGGACGCCCGACTGGTCGCCTCGTGGGGCACCATGCTGCAGTTGCAGGTGGGTCGCCGCCCGACGCCGGGTGACGAGGCGTGGGCAGCCGCCGGTCAGCTCAAGGCGCTCGCTCCGAACCTCGAACTGAGCCGGTGGGAGGTCGCCGTCGCCCTACCGGCCGGCGACGCGTGGTTCGTCCACGACCGACCCTGATCGACGCGGCCCTCCGCGGGTCAGCCCTCGTCGACCGCCGCAGTCGTGACGGTACGGGAGACCTCCCGGATCAGGTCGAGCGGTTCCTCGGTCCAGTGGGAGGCGAGGACGAGCTCCCGGGCCGGATCGACCCAGAGCAGGTGCCGCCCGCCGTTGCCCCGGGCGCTGCGGCCGGTCGCCGGCGCCCCGGGCCACGGCACCTGCTCGTCGTTGAGCCACCACAGATAGCCGTACTCCCGTTTGACCGGGCACGGGGCCCAGGACTTGTCGACCCACTCGGCGCTGAGCAGCCGTGCCCCGGCATGGGTCCCCCGCTCCAGGAAGAGCTGCCCGAGCAGGGCCAGGTCCCGGGCTGGCACGAACAGTCCCCCGCCCCAGTGCGCACCGCCGGAGACCACCTCGACCCGACGGCCGTCGAGGTCGACCACGCTCGTCCGGTAGCCGTGCCACGACCACCTGTCGGAGGCCCCCAGCGGGTCCATGACCCGCTCCCGCAGCACCTCCGGCAGCGACCTGCGCAACAACAGCGTCAGCGCGTACGCGAGCAGGTTCATCCGCACGTCGTTGTACGCCCACCCCAGCCCCGGGGGCGTGCCGTGCACCTCGGTGCGCTCGCGGAAACTCTGGGCGTCGACGCTCGTCGGCTTGCCCCACAGCTCGCCCTCCCACTGGCTCGACTGCTGCAGCAGGTGGCGCCAGGTGATCTGCGCGTTGTGCGGCCCCTGGAACTCGGCACCGTCGACGACCTCATGCACCGGTTGGTCCGGCACCAACAGCCCGTCGTCGAAGGCCACGCCGGCCACCACCGACACGACCGACTTGGTGACGCTGAACGCCATCTCCGGAACGTCCGGGTCACCCCAGGCCGCGACCTCCCGACCGCCGACCCGGACGACACCACTGGCCCCACTGGCGGCGAGCAGCGGCCCGACGACCTCCCGGTGACTGGTGTCCGCGACCTGTGCTGCCAGGTAGGTCCCGATGTCGGCGGCGTCCCTCGTCCACCGAGCACCGAACTCCTGGACGACCTGCCCCAGCCGCCGTCGATCCACCGACACGTCACCCATGCCCAGCAGTGTCCACCACCGCCGCCAGCGGCAGGGCGACCCGCGACCGGGCCGCCTAGGATCCGACCACCGTGTACGTCGGACCTGAGGAGCGCCTCGCATGACCCTGCTGGAGCGTCTGCACCTGGCCGGTATGCGGGAGGTCGTCTCGGTGCGGCCGGCGACGGGCGGTCTCGCGGCGCTCGCCGGCATCGCCACCCGGCGGGAGGGCCCGCCGGTGTTCGTCAAGGCCTTCGCCGACCCGCCGGCCGACGACGTCTTCGTGGCCGAGGCCGACGGGCTGGCCGCCCTGCGCGACCTCGGCGGTGTGCCGACACCCGAGGTGATCCGGGCGAATCGGGACCTGCTGGTGTTGTCGATGTTGCGCGAGAGGCCGCGCAGCGAGGATTTCTGGGAGCAGGTCGCCCACCTGCTCGCCCGCTTGCACCTGAGCACGACCCATCCCCGCTTCGGCTGGCACCACGACAACTGGCTGGGCCGTCGCCGCCAGGTCAACACGTGGAACGACGACGGCTTCGCCTTCTTCGCACAGCACCGGCTGCTGCGCTGGCTCGATCAGCCCCGGGTCGAGGCAGCACTCGACGCGGCGGACCGGGCGGCGTTGGAACGGCTCTGTGACCGGCTGCCCGAACTGCTTCCGAAGCGCCCGGCGTGTCTGACGCACGGCGACCTGTGGGCACAGAACATCCTCGCGACCGCCGACGGGGACCCGGCGCTCATCGACCCGGCCGTGTCGTACCTGTGGGCCGAGGTCGACCTCGCCCACCTGTGGTCCACCTCGCCGCCGCCCGAGGCACGACGGATGTTCGCGGTCTACGCGGAGCTGACCTCCCTCGACGGCGACTGGGAGGCCCGCATGCCGGTCATCCAGCTACGACAACACCTCGCCGTGCTGGCCCAGTTCGACGACGACTGGGGCGCAGCCGAGCAGATCCGTGCGGTCCTCGCCCCCTTCCGGACGCGATCCTGACCCGAGCGGGTGTCGGATCCTCGATTACGGTGACCCCTGGAAACCGGGGGGTGGGGCATGACGCCGGAGGTGTCGCCGCGAAGGGCCAGGGCCGTGCTCGTCACGCTCTCCCTCGCCGCGTTCGCGTTCATCACGACCGAGTTGCTGCCCGTCGGTCTGCTGACCCACATCGCAGCCGACCTCGACCGGTCCCGCTCGCAGGTGGGTCTGCTGGTCAGCGGGTACGCTGTGGTGGTCGTACTGGCGTCGGTGCCGCTGACCCGACTGACCCAGCGGATTCCCCGGCGGCACCTGCTCGGCGTCACGATGCTCCTGTTCGCCGCCGCGAACGCCGCCGCCGCACTCGCGCAGACGTACGCCGTGCTGGCCGGGACCCGCCTGGTGACCGCCCTCGCCCAGGCGCTGTTCTGGTCCGTCGCCACGGCGACGGTGATCGGGCCGTTCCCGGTGGCGGTGCGCGGTCGGGCGGTGGCGCTGTTCAGCACCGGGGCGACGCTCGCCCCGGTGCTCGGCGTACCCCTCGGCACCTGGCTCGGGCAACAGGCGGGCTGGCGCACGGCGTTCGCGGTGCTGGCCGGGGTGGGTGTGGCGATCGCCGCCGCGGTGCTGGTCCTCCTGCCGTCCTATCCCCCGGCCGCCGGCGGTGCCGCCCGGGGCAGCGCACCGGACGGGCGGCGCTTCGCCGTGTTGCTGATCGCCACCGCGCTCGGCATCGGTGGTTTCGTGACCCTGCAGACCTACGTGACACCGTTCCTGCTCGACGTCAGCGGCTTCGCCGACGCGGTGTTGGCGCCGCTGCTGTTCGTCTCCGGCGCGGCCGGTGTCGTCGGCACCCTGGTCGCGGCCCGGACCCTGGACGCCCGACCAATCGCCTCGTTGCTGACGCCGCTGGGCATCGGCGCGGCATCACTGCTCGGGCTGTACGCGCTCGGCGGGCTCCGGCCCGGTGTGGTCGCGCTGCTGGCCGGCTTCGGTCTCGCGTACGCGGCGTTCGGCTCGGCCGTGCAGAACCGGATGCTGCACCTCGCCCCGGGCAGCACCGACATCGCGTCGGCAGGGGTCAGCACCGCCTTCAACGTCGGCATCGCCGGCGGTTCACTGCTCGGCGGAGCCCTCCTGCCCCTCTCGGGGGCACGTCCGCTGGCCCTCGCTGGTGGAGTGCTGGCGCTGGCCGCCCTCACGCTGCTCGCCGTGGACACGCGGCGCGCCCGCCCCGTCGGGCCGGAGCCGACAGTCGCCAGTCCTCCCAGCGGCGCCGCCACCTCCTGCTGATCGTCCCCCTCAGCGTCGGAGGTCGACCGGGGCGGCGGGGCGGGGCACGGCCGCCCGCGCGGGCGAGCGGCGGGACAGGAGGTATCCGGTCCCCGCGGCGGCGAGGCCGGCGAGCCCGGCCGCCGCGAACCCGCCCGCCGGCACGGAGAGGTCGATCGCCACGCCGACGAGCGGGGCGCCGAGCGCGAACCCAGCGCTCTGCGCCGAGGACTGCAGGCCGATGACCTCACCCCGCACCGCCGGTGGCGCCAGCCGGCTCACCGCGTCGGCCACCGTGCCGAGGGTCGGCGCGGTGAGGAGCCCGCTGCCGATGACGGCCACGCACAGCCAGGGCCAGTCGTGGGCGAGCCCGGCGGGAATCGTCACGAGCCCGAGCAGACCGAGCAGCAGCCAGGTGGGCAGTGGCCGGGTCAGCGCCCCGTAGATCAGGCCACCGACGACGGAGGACACGCCGAACACCACGACGACCACTGCGGCCCAGGACACCTGACCCGCCTCCCGCAGCGTGGCGACGATGGCGAGGTCGACGCCACTGAGCAACGTCGTCGTCCCGAACGCCATCGTCAACGCGGCGACCATCTTCGCGCCCAACCACTGCCTGCGTGGGGGGCGAGCCGCCCGGACGGCCTCCGCCTCGTCCTCGGCCCGCATCGGCGGGTCGAGCACGGCGATGCCGACACCGCCGGCGAGGATCGCGGCACCGACGCCCCAGGCCACCACGTCGGGGGACACCGTCGCCGCGCCCAGGATCACCACCGCCGGCCCCACGATGTACGACAACTCGCCCTGCACCGACTCCAGCGCGAACGCGGGCCGGCGCTGCTCCGGCGTCGTCATCGCGGCGATCGCCTGTCTGCTCACCGCCTGGGCCGGCACCATCAGCAGGCCCGCCACGAAACTGGCGACCAGCAGGAACCCGTACGGCAGGACCGGCACACTCAGCCAGAACACGACCTGCGCGGTGGCGGTCACCAGCAGAACGGGGCGCAGGCCCCGGGAGTCGATCAGGCGGCCGAGCAGCGGCCCGCCCAGCGCCACTCCGGCGGTCAGGGCCGCCGCCACACCACCCGCCGCCGCGTAGCTCAGCTCCAGGGCGAGGACGACGAAGAGCGTCAGCGCCATCACGTCGGCAGTTATCGCGGTGCGGGCGAGCAGCGAGACGCCGAGCAGCGGCGCCATCCCTGGCACCGCGAGCACCTGCCGGTAACTGGTCACCCGATCGACGTTAGTTCCCCCCGACCGTCATAAGAAGACGTCACCTTGTTGAGGCTGGCATAATCGATGCTTATGGCCAAGGATCTGGAGACCGCCCTCCTCCGGTCGTTCGTCGCCGCCGTGCGGGAGGGCAGCATCAGTCGTGCCGCCACCGGGCTCGGGCAGACCCAGCCCGGTCTCAGTCAGCAGCTGCGCAAGCTCGAAAGCGTCGTCGGCCGCCCGCTGCTGCACCGCTCGTCGAGCGGTGTCTCGCCGACCCGGGCGGGCGAGGAGCTCCTGCCGTACGCCGAACGCATCCTCTCGCTCTCCGCACAGGCCCTCACCGAGACCGGGCGCGCGCTCACCGGCCACTGTGGCGTCGGGTTGCTGGAGGACCTCGCCGCGTCCCAACTCCCGCAGGCCCTCGCCGACCTCGCCCGACTGCACCCCGGCGCGACACTCGAGGTGCTCAGCTGCTCCAACGCCGCCATGCGGGAGGCCTACGACGCCGGCCGCGTCCAACTGGTGCTCGACGCGGTGCCGGACATTCCCGGGCCGCCGCGCTGGACGGTGCGCGCCCCGCTGGTCTGGGCGGTCGGGCAGGGCGTGGACGTGACGGCCGATCCGCTGCCGGTGGTGCTCTTCTCCAACCCGTGCTCCTGGCGGACGTCGGTGCTGGACGCGCTGGAGCGGGCCGATCGGCGTTGGCGGGTGGCCTTCGAGAGCAACAGTCTCGTCGGGGTGCTCGCCGCGGTACGGGCCGGGCTCGGCGTCGCGGCGCTCATGCCCGCGAACCTCGAACCGGCGATGATCTGCCGCGACCCGGCCGCCCTGCCCGTCCTGCCGGACGTCGAGTTCGGTCTCGCCCGGCACCCACGCACCGAGGGCGACCCGCTCATCGACGCCGTGGAGACGGCCCTCCGTCGCATCGTCTGAGCGCGCGCCCTCGTCGTCGGCAGATGGTCACCCGCTCCCTCCGCTGACGGCCGCCATCATGATCAGGGTGCGCCGCCGCCGTCGGCTCACCAGCGCGAAACAGGCGGTGAGCACCACCAGCTCCAGCTCGGTCCACTCGCCGGTGACGTCGACGCGGATCGGCCCACCCAGTCGGCCGGGGAGGCGCACCGCGATGCGGTGCCCGTCGCGTACCAGTTCCCCACCGCGGCGGCCGGGCTCCCAGCGCGCCACCCCGCCGGGCCCCGGCACATGCGACCGGCTCGGGTCGAGCCGCACCGCCACGCCGTGCTCGCCCCGGGCGGTGAAGCCGACACGTCGGCGGCCGGTCGGCTCGACCGTCCAGCGGTCGGTGCCGCTGCGGATCTCGCCGCACCGCCAGGTCCAGCCGGTACGCAGTGCGGCGCGCGACGGGGAGTCGAGGACGAAGACGCCGTCCTGCTTGCGTACGGTCAGCGTGGTCACCGGCCCTCCCCCAGCGGGCGCGGCCGGGGCAGGCCGAGGACGAGGATGACGCCGACGCTCAGGTGCAGCAGCGCGAGGGTCGCCTTCGCTCCCCCGCCGACGCCACTCGGCGGCCCGAGCAGGAGCGACAGCAGCAGGACCACGACCGCGACCGAGGTCCACCAGACGCGGGCACGGATGGTCAGGCGCTCCAGCACCGCGAGCAGCGCCCAGCCGGCAAGTGCCGCTACGGCGGCGGCTGCGATGACCGCGCCCACCGTGACCTGCCGCGTCGAGCTTCCGGAGCGGACCGTCAGGTCGACCCCGGCAGCGGAGTGCACGAGCGCGAACTCGGCTACCGCGACGACGACCGCACCGGCCGCCACCGCGGCCCGCCGAAGGGAAAGGTTGTTCGTCATGGCCTGAGTCTGTGGACCGGACCGGGTCGGACGCGACGGTCCGGACGCCACGACGGGTACGTCCGCCGGCGGCCCGGCGTACTACCAAAGGAGGTGGTCCGGTGCGACGTGAGCGCAGTAGCGTGCGCGATGTGGGAGCGGCGACGTGCGAGGTCGAGCCGCCGAGGACGTGGCGATCCGTCCCGGTGGGCGTGACGACCGTGGCGGTCGGCGTCCTCGTCGCGACCATGCTGTGGTCGGCCACCCGGTCCAGCTCCGCCGGCCTGGTCGGCGTCGACGTCGCGCTGGCGGTGGTCGCCCTGATCCTCGTACCGGTAACCCTCCGGCGCCCACCTGTCGGTGGCGTGCTGGCTGGCCTGCTCGTCGCGCTGTCCGCGGTGGTCACGCCGGTGGCCAGCTTCGCGGTGCTGTTCACCGCCCGGAACCGGCCGTTTCGGCAAGCAGCGGTGGTGGCGGCGGTCG
The DNA here is from genome assembly GCF_053605225.1 of Micromonospora sp. NPDC003944. Taxonomy (NCBI): domain Bacteria; kingdom Bacillati; phylum Actinomycetota; class Actinomycetes; order Micromonosporales; family Micromonosporaceae; genus Micromonospora; species Micromonospora sp. NPDC003944. The sequence goes on along the minus strand of NZ_JBSGIV010000009.1, from coordinate 109,074 downwards.
GTGTGGCGGGCGAGGCGGTGCAGGCGGCGTGGCGACCGGTGCCGAGCCTGCCGTACGGCTGGCGGCTGGTGTTGATGACGCTCGCCTACGCGGCCCTGCTCGGCTGGGGCACCTGGGCGCGCGCCCGCAACGCCCTGTTGGCGGCGCTGCGGGACCGGGCCCGGCGGGCGGAGCAGGAGCAGGAGCGACGGGTCGGCGAGGCGCGGGCGGCGGAGCGCAACCGGATCGCGCGGGAGATGCACGACGTGCTGGCCCACCGGTTGTCGCTGCTGGCGGCGGCCGCCGGCGCGATGGAGTACCGACCGGACGCGCCGCCCGAGCGACTCAGCGCCGCCGCCGGGGTGATCCGGGCCAGCGCCCACCACGCGCTCGACGAGCTGCGCGAGGTCATCACGCTGCTGCGCAGCGACGATGTCGAGTCGCCGACCGACGCACCACCCGGGCAGACCCTCGCCGACCTGCCGCGCCTCGTCGACGAGGCGCGGGCCGCCGGGCAGCAGATCGAGGTCGACGACCCGCTCGGTTCGCCGGTCGAGGTTCCCGCGACGGTGGGCCGCACCGCGTACCGGATCGTCCAGGAGTCGTTGACGAACGCCCGCAAGCACGCCGCCGGCCAGCCGGTCCGGCTGGTGCTCGGTGGCGCGCCCGGCGCCGGCCTCAGCATCGCGGTGAGCAACCCGACCACGCCCGACGGCGGCACCACCGGTGGCGCCGGTACCGGCCTGGTCGGCCTCGCCGAACGGGCCGCGCTCACCGGCGGTCGCGTCGCCCACCACGTCGACGCCGCAGGTCGGTTCCAGCTGACCGCGTGGCTGCCGTGGCCGACGTGACGGGCCCGGTCCGGGTCGTCATCGTCGACGACGATCCTCTCGTACGGGGAATGCTCACGCTGATGCTCGACGGCGCCGACGGGATCGTCGTGGTGGGTGAGGCCGCCGACGGCGCCTCGGCCATCACGGCGGTGGACCGGCACCTGCCCGACGTGGTGCTGATGGACATCCGGATGCCAGGCGTCAACGGCATCACCGCCACCGAGCGCCTGCGTCGCCGTCACCGGCCACCCGAGATCATCGTGCTCACCACGTTCGACACCGACGAGCACGTGGTGCGAGCCCTCCGCGCCGGCGCGAGCGGCTTCCTGCTCAAGGACACCCCGCCGGCGCAGATCAGCCAGGCGGTCCGCGCGGTGGCCGCCGGCCACCCGATGCTGTCTCCCGGGGTGACGCGCCGCCTCATCCAGCGGGTCGCGTCGGGGGCCGAGTCCTACGAGCGGGCGCACGAACGGTTGGCCCTGCTCACGCCCCGGGAACGCGACGTCGTGCTTGCCATCGCGCAGGGGCGCTCCAACGCCGAGATCGCCAGCGGGTTGCTGATGAGCGTGACGACGGTCAAGGCCCACGTCTCGCACATCCTGACCAAGTTGGATCTCGACAACCGTACCCAGATCGCCCTGCTCGCCCACGACGGCCGGCTGCTGTGACCCGCCTGGCCTGCTCGTCAGGCCAGCAGCGCGGGCAGCAGGAGCAGGGCGAAGCGGATCACCCGCCCGCAGAGGCACGCGCCGGCGAACTCCCATCACCCTGCCGGTGGTGAACCCGTGATCCGTGTCGCCATCGCCGACGACCAGGAGCTGGTCCGCGACGGCTTCAGCCTGATCCTGCGGTCCCAACCCGACATCCAGGTCGTGGCCGAGGCCGCCGACGGCCGGCAGTTACTCGATGCCGTACGTCGCGACTCCCGCATCGACGTCGCCCTCGTCGACATCCGCATGCCGGTGCTCGACGGCCTGCACGCCACCCGCGAAACGACGTGCTCGCCCTGATCGACGCCGGGCTCGACAACACCGAGATCGCCGACCGCCTCTACCTCTCCAGGAGCACCGTCAAGACCCACGTGACGACCGTCTCGCGCCGTGAGGGAAGAACCGGCGTCGATGGTCGTAGGGTTTCGTTATGGCACAACGACTTGTCAGCGTGTGGCAACCCTTCTTCCTCACCATCGACAGTCAGGGCGCGGCCATCGACGCCGCGACCGAGTTGGAGGATCTCGGCTACTCACGGATCTGGTTCTCCGGCGGTTTCGGGGAGAACGTCGCCCCACGCTTCCGGGAAATCCTGGACGGCACCACGCGCATCGGCGTCGCGTCGGGGATCGTGAGCATCTGGCACTCGGCACCACCGGAGGCGGCGGCGTTCGTCCAGGACGCGGAGCGGGCGCACCCCGGCCGCTTCCTGCTCGGTCTCGGAGCCAGCCACGCGGTGCTGGTGGAGGGCAGCGGCACCGACTACCGCAAGCCGTACTCAAGAATGGTGACCTACCTCGACGGCCTCGACGCGGCCGGGATTCCGCCCGAGCGGCGCGTCCTGGCCGCCCTGGGCCCACGCATGCTCGACCTGTCCCGCGACCGTTCCGCCGGGGCGCACCCGTACTTCGTCCCTGCCGAGCACACCGCCGAGGCGCGGGCGGCGATCGGACCCGACCGGCTGCTCGCCCCCGAGGTCGCGGTGGTCCTCGACGCGGACCCCACCACCGCGCGCGCCACCGCCCGGCAGTACACGAGCGGCTACCTCGCCCTGCCCAACTACACCAACAACCTGCGACGGTTCGGCTGGACCGACGAGGACTTCGCCGACGGTGGCAGCGACCGCCTCGTCGACGCCCTGATTCCCTGGGGCACCATCGAGGCCGTGACGGCCGGGCTGGAGGAGCACTACCGGGCTGGCGCGGACGAGGTGGCGATCCAGGTCCTCAACGGCGGCGACGCCACGGCGTTCCCCGCCGAGGCGTTCCGTGCTCTCGCCAAGGCCCTGATCTGACGTTCGCGAAGTCTGCCGTTGTCGCCCGCATCGGTATCGATCAGGCGTACCCGAACGGCGGTGAGGTCGACGGACCGGTGGCATGATCGAGGTGTGCCTGTGATCGAAGTTGTTCGTGGCGACATCACCAGCGAGGACGTCGACGCCGTCGTGACGGCAGCCAACGAGTCGCTGTTGGGTGGCGGTGGTGTCGACGGGGCGATCCACCGTGCGGCTGGCCCCCGCCTGGCCCGGGCGGGGGCGGCGTTGGCTCCGTGTGAACCCGGCGACGCGGTCGCCACGCCGGCCTTCGACCTGGGTCCGGTGATACGTCATGTCATCCACACCGTCGGCCCGGTCTGGGAAGGCGGCGGGTACGGCGAGGCGGACGTGCTGGCGTCGTGTTACCGGCGCAGCCTCGCGGTTGCCGATGAGGTCGGCGCTCGCAGCGTCGCCTTCCCCGCCATCGCCACCGGTGTCTACGGCTTCCCGGCCGAGCAGGCCGCCACGATCGCGATGTCGACGATCAGAGCGACGCGGACCGCCGTCGAACGTGTTCGCCTCGTCGCCTTCGACGAAGCCACCTTCGACCTGCTGACCGCCGCGCTCCAGAGCTGAGGTCGGTGGCGGCCGGCCCGCTCAGGCTCGCGCGACGAGGTCGAGCTCGGTCAGGTCGGCCGACAGCGTCCAGAGGCGGGCTGCGTCCCGGCTGTCGGTGGGGCTGCCGCCGGTGGTGCCACAGTCCACGCAGTAGTCGCCGCCGAACGCGTCGAGGTGTGGCGACGTGGCCGCCCACACCTGGGTCGCCGCGCCCTGCTCGACGGTCTTGAACAGGCCCGGCGCGGGTGTTCCGTCCGCGTCGATCCAGCCGGCGGCGACCATCTCCTCGACCGCGAGGTGCCGTTGCAGAGGAGTGAGGATCCAGCCGGGGTTCACGGAGAAGGCGCGGACGCGGTGCGGTCTGCCAAGCAGGTCGAGGTGCCGGGCGAACAGGATGTTCGCGAGCTTGGACTGGGTGTAGGCCGTCCACTTGTCGTAGCCGCGCTCGAACTGCGTGTCGTACCACCGGATCCGCCACGCCGGGTCGCGCCCGGAGGCGACCGAGACGACACGCGCCGTGTCGGCGATGGCCAGCGCGGGCCAGAGCAGATTCACCAGCGCGTAGTGGCCGAGGTGGTTGATCGCGAAGTGCGCTTCCCAGCCGGGTCCGACCCGCGTCTCCGGGCAGGCCATGATGCCGGCGTTCGCGATCAGGATGTCCAGGGCGGGGTGGTCGCGGAGGAACCGTTCGGCGAACGCCCGGACGGAGGCGAGGTCGGCGAGGTCGAGGTGGTCGACCTCGGCCCCGGCCACGTCGGCGAGTGCCCGCCGCGCTGCGCTGGGTCGGCGGGCCGGGACGACGACCCGAGCCCCTGCTCGGGTGAGCGCGCGGGTCGTGGCGAGGCCGAGACCGGAGTAGCCGCCCGTGACGAGGGCGGTCCTGCCGGTGAGGTCGATTCCCGCGAGGACATCTCCGGTCGTGCTGTGGGCGCCGAACATCCGGTGGGTCATGTCGCTGGTCATGTCGGGGACGCTAGGTGCTAGACCGAGGTCTAGGTCAACGGGTTACCGTCGACGCCATGGCGGACGGTGGCCTCAGCATCGGGCAGGTGGCACAGCGCACCGGGTTGAGCGTGCACACCTTGCGGCTCTACGAGCGCGAGGGCTTGTTGGCGAGCGAGGTGCGGCGTGACAGGTCCGGCAGGCGCGTCTACAGCGCCTGGGACGTCGAGTGGCTGGCGAACTGCGTGAAGTTCCGGGCCTCCGGAATGCCGCTCACGACAATCAGCCGCCTGGCCCAGCTCGTTCGCGAGGGCAGCGGCAACGAGGCCCAGCGGCTCAAGCTGCTCCGCGAACACCGGCATCACGTCACCGAGCAGATCACGCAGCTGCGGGAGTGCCTCGATCTCATCGACGTCAAGGTCGCCAGCTACGAACAGCACCTGGCCTCCGGTGCCTCCGGTGATCCCTGGCAACAGCAGCCACAGCCCACGACGGAGTGACAGCGGTAGACCCTCTCGACAGCCGTCATCGCCGAGGAGAACAAGCTTGCCCTGCCGCACGGCGACCTGACCTTGACCGGCGCCGTCGGGTCGCCGTAGGCCGGCACGCGCCGGGGCGGCGGCGCGTGCATCCCGCCGAGGTGTGACCTAGTAGGTGAAGGTCCAGAGGAAGTAGAAGCCGGGACCGGTCGGGCCGTACTGGCGGTACTCGCAGTAGTACCAGCTCCACTGACCGGTCTGGGTGCCCTCGCTGCCGTAGCTGTTGCAGAACTGGCCGTCGTAGTAGACGCCGCGCAACGTGCCGCCCGGCGGGTCCGCCGCAGCGGGGGTGGCACCGATCCCGACGAGTCCGCCCAGTGCGAGCGCCACCGCCACGACCAGGGTCTTCCATCTGCGTCCGCGCATGAAACCTCCTGACATCACCGTCCACGGTGCACAGTGGCTCCACGCCGAGCCAGAGACCGAGGCATCGAAGCTTGTCGAAGCAAGGCTTGCATACGCGCACGGGTTCGGCTCCCGACCAACGGGCGACGCCACCGCGATGATCCGTCAGCGCCCGCTCCGTCGAACGGGCATCCGCCCTGACGGCGCAACGGCCGGACGCTCAGCCTGTCGAACGGCCGCAGCGGCCGGTCAGGCGTGTGGTCGTCCCGCCAGGTCCACCCGTACGTTGGGAGCGGTACCAATCGGGGCGGAAATTCTTCCCTTCCCATCGCTACACTCGCCGCAACGCCGGCACCGCCGCCGCCCACAGACCTCGGCCGGCGCTGATCCGACTCGAATGGAGACGCCCGTGACCCGCGACAAAGCGGCCCCTCCCGGCATCGACCCCAGCATCCCCAGCGTGGCGCGGGTCTATGACTTCTTCCTGGGCGGCAAGGACAACTTCGAGGTCGACCGGAAGGTCGCCGAGCACGCCCTGCGGATCACCCCCGACGGGCCGGCAGCCGGCCAGGCCAACCGGGCCTTCCTTCGTCGGGTGATTCGCTTCCTCGTCAGCGAGGCCGGCATCGACCAGTTCCTCGACATCGGGTCGGGGCTACCCACCCAGGGCAACGTGCACGAGGTCGCCACCGAGCAGAACCCAAAGGCTCAGGTGGTGTACGTGGACAATGACCCGATCGTCCTGACGCACGGGCGGGCGCTGCTCGCCGCGGAGGGCACCGCGACGGTGATCCAGGCGGACATCCGGGAGCCGCAGGAGATCCTCGAGCACCCGGACGTCCGCCGGTTCCTCGACTTCGACCGACCGATCGGGTTGTTGCTCTTCGCGATCCTGCACCACCTCGGCGACGACGAGGACCCGCGGGCGGTGGCGGCGGCGCTTGTCGACGCGCTGCCCTCCGGCAGCTACGTGGCGATCTCACACTTCCGCGACCCGGGTGAGCGAGACCCGGAGGGCTCCCGCAAGGCCCGCGAGGTCGAGCGGGTCTTCAACGAGTCGTTGGGCACCGGCCGCTGGCGTACGGATGAGGAGATCCTCTCGTTCACCGATGGGTTGACCGTGCTGGAGCCGGGGCTGGTGCCACTGGCCGAGTGGCGCCCGGAGCCGGGCGCACCGGCTGCGGCGCAGACCGACACCTACCACACCTTCGTCGGGCTCCTCGCCCGCAAACCGTAGGCTCCGCCGCAGCCGTGTTGGCCACCGCCCCGCTGCAAAGCCGAGCTGACCTGGTCCTACAACCACCTCGGGACGCAGCTCTCCGGGGTGGAGTGTGTTCGCCACCGTCGCCCCACGTCAGGGTGTCCAGCGGACTCCCGGGTTCACCTGCCCGGACCAGTTGAAGACGGCCATGTTGTCCCACTGGTTTCCGGTGCCGTTGATGTTGGCAGGGTCCCAGCCGTTGCCGCTGACGGCGTACCAGGTCGGTTCCCAGTAGAAGACGCCGATGGCCCCCGCGTTGCGGGCGGTGTTCTGGACCCAGTCGAACTCCTGGGCCTGCCCGGCCCAGGTCGCGCTGATGCCGTCACAGGTCGCGTCGCCGATGGCGTTCGGCTCGCCGTCCGCGTTGTTCCGGGTGAAGGGGTACGCGGTCTCCACGATCACCACCGGCTTGCCGTAGCGCCCACGCAGGTCGACGATGGTGTTGTAGAGGTTCGCCAGGCTGCCGTGCCACATGCAGTAGTACGACTGGGCGGTGATGTCCCACTGCACACCCTGGGCGCGGATGCCGTCGTAGAACCATCTGGCGTTGGCGATGCTGTCGGCGTTCGCGGTGTGGATCATCACGGGGATGCCGCTGCCGCACGCCTTGGTCGCGTTGTAGCCCTGCTTCAGCAGACCCGCCAGCGGGGCGAAGTCGTTGTTCACGACCTTGCCCTCGTTCCACAGCATCCCGACGTTGATCTCGTTGCCGATCTGGACGCTGTCCGGCGGGGTGCCCTGCCCCCGCAGGCTCGAGCAGACGTCGTAGGTGAACGCGTACACGTCGGCTCGCAGTTGGCTCAGGCTGTGGCCGGCCCAGGCGGCCGGCTTGTACTGCTTGCCAGGGTCGGCCCAGGTGTCCGAGTAGTGGAAGTCGACGAGCACCTTGAGGCCCTTCGCCCTGGCTGCCCTCGCCTGGCCCAACACCGCACTCTTGTTGTTGTAGCCGCTTGCCGGGTTGTTCCATACACGCAGTCGGACGTAGTTGACGCCGACGGACTTCAGGATGTCCAGTGGGTCCCGGGCCACCCCGGCGGCGTCGTAGTACGCGACGCCCAGGTCCAGGCTGCGCTGCAACGAGGAGACGTCGGCGCCGCGCATGGTGAGCGTGTTCGCGGCGGAGACGGGTGCGGGCGCGACGACGAACGTGGTGGCGACGGCGAGGACGCCGGCCGCGACGGCACGCATCACCGGATGAGCGGCGGGCGCCGCGGTGCCGGCGCCGGCCGCCGGTGCGGCGCTCCGAGCGGCGCCGATCACCGTCGGCAACAGCACGGCGGCGGCCAGCAGACCTGGCCGTAGACGGCGGATCAACGAGGACGATGGGACGCCGGCCATACGTCGACGATGCAGCGAGGGATCGATGAACGCCAACGTGTCTCACCACTCGGTCGGCGACGGGGCCACCGCCCCGGACCAGTGCACCAGGACGGCACGAGGCTACGCGGCGGTGGACTCGAGCTGGTCGAAGGCGATGCTCCACCACGATTCCGGATCGGCGAACGCGGACGGGTCGACCCGCACCAGCTCGTCCCGGATCGCCGCGGCACGCTCGGCGCGGGCCCTGCCGCCCGGGTCGGTGTCGATCAGCTGCCCGAGCTTGTAGAGGAACTCGACGAACGCGGCAAACGAGGCGTTGACGTGCTCGAAGTTCGGCGTCGTGAGGTCCAGCAGGATGACCGAGCCGTTCTGCGAGTCGAGGATGTAGAGCATCTGGGCGTCATCGGGCGCGCTGCCGAGGATGACGTACACCCGCGGGCCCTCGTCGCCAATCTCGATCTTCAGCTTGCCGAACGGCGACATGCTCGGGGCGGTGACGTCAGCGGTGAACAGGATCGGCACCTCGACCGGAAGAGCGGCGCCGGCCGGCAGGACCCCCGGTGTGAGCACGTCGCCGAGCAGCTCGACCGGCACCTCGATCACGCCGTCCGCGCCCCAGAGCGCGACGAGTTCCGCCGGCGACACGCTCACTCGTCCTCCTGCTCGCCGGGCGTAGTGAGGTCCTGCTCCTCGAGGAACCGCCACCAGTCGTCATCGTCGTAGCCGATCTCGGCGTAGCCCGCGCCGAACACGTAGTAGGCGAGGAACGAGTCCAGGTCCGGCGCGATCTGCTCGAAGGCCTCGCGGGCGAACCACTCGTCGGTGCTGATTTCCGGGAAATACCAGACCGCGCCGGAGTCGCGCCGCAACAGCAGCGGCTCCTCCTTCAGGCGCCCGAACTCGTACCACTGGTCGGGCTCGGCCGCCACGCCGGTGAAGTCCGGCATCATCGGCAGGCCGGTCTGAAAACTGGCTGAGGAAGAGATGCCGGGCAGGTAGAACGCGCCGGCCGCGATGCTCTCGGCGACCTCCATCAGCTCGCGGACCGGCTGCGGTATCTCTGCCGGAATCTTGTCGGCCGGCGCGCCCGCGCTGATCTTTCCCCAGCTGACGGTCCTGTCCTCGTCCGCCGCCAGGTCGACGCGTAGCTCCTCGATGAGTTCTCGCAGGTCGGGGTTCAATCCACTACCTCTATTCGGATCGGCGTGCCGTCCGGCAGGTTCATGAGCTGCACCCGGATCTGGTTGCCGATGTCTTGGTTGGTAACCGCGTGCATCAGCTTCAGGTTACTGACCTCGTCCGGGCCGCCAAGTTGCAGCTCCCAGACATGGTCGGGGTTCTGGTCGCGGACCCGTTGCATCATCCGCTCGGCCGCTTCGCGATCTCTGGCCCTCTGCGTGTCGCTGCCCTTGTTGTCCCTGATGTACTTGTTGTGGATACGCTGGATGAGCCGGTCCTTGAACCCGCGGGTGACGCTGCCGTCGCGCGCCACCGGGTTCGCCTGTTTGAACAACTTCCCCTGGTCGCTCAGCCGCTTCAACGCAGCCATCTTGCGGTCGAAGTCGGTGCGGTGATAAGTGCTCTTTCGCTGAACCCGGATGGTGACCTCGGGCAGGCTGTTGTCGCGCCGCACCGGGGGCGCGCCGGCCTTCTTCATCGCCGCGCTGACGAGATTGCCCGTCTTGGCCGGCTTGGCCGCGCCACCACGCTTCCGGCCTCGACTAGCCACGGATCAGCTCCGTGATCACCTGGTCGATCAGTAGACCGATGATCTCGCGGGTGATCAACTGGAAGATCGGGATCTCTGCCAGCGTCGCGCCGAAGCTGACGGCCGCGGTGGCGATGGCCTGCGCCACCTGGAAGGCGAAGATGGCCAGCTGCACGATCATCGCGATCTTCAACGCGAGCACGATCCCGGCGCAGATGATCAGGCCGGTGCCGACGAGCATCGCCGCCTGCGCGTAGTCCGGCAGGGTGCCCGGCCCGCTCTCCGGTTTGGCCCACCAGTTGGCGAACGCCTGCATCGCCTCGCCGCTCTGCTGCTGCATCACCGCAGCGGCGGCCGCGCCCGCCTCCCCAGAGGCGTCGCCGACCGTACCGGCGAAGTTGATCCAGGCCTGCCCCATCTCGAACAGCTTCTCCTCGTCCCCCTCCGGCCAGGTGAAGCCGATCCAACCGAGGGCGGTGACCAGCTCGCCCGGCAGCTGAAGCCCCATCCCCTCACCCCAGCATTCCGAGGATGCCGCGCATCGCGTCCGCGGTCTCGCGCTCAACCGCCTCGTAGTTGTCGGCCATCGCGGTCAGGTCACTGCCCGCCGCGCCGATCTCCTCGGCCGCCACACCGATGCAGTCCAACACCCAGGCCGCGACCCCGGTGTACACGCCCCCGATCAGCGAGCCGATGTCGTCGCCGCCCCAGGGCTCGCCGTAGCCGGCCATCTGCGCCTCGAAACTCTCGAGCTGCCCGATGAACCGATCGGCCGCGCCGGTGACCTGGTCGGCGCCGGCCCGCAGGGCCTCGGGCTGCACCTCGAAGCCGTTCACCGGTTGGTACTCCCGCCGGACATCCGCGCCTGCGCCTCGGTCAGGGTCTGCAGAAACGTCCTCAGTTGCGGCACCGCCGTATCCCGCACCTGTTGCAGCTGCTCGGTGAGCTGCGTCAAATCCGGGGCATCCGGCGTCGGGACGCCGCTACGCATGGAGTCGATAGCCGCGTTCACCGCCTCGACGATCCGGTCGGACAGCTCGGCGGAGCCCAGGCGCATCAGGCGCGAGTCGACGGCAAGCGAGGCAAGCCGACCGTCAGCACCGAACTCGGCACGGACCTGGCCGTCCGCGGCCTCGCCGATTCGCCGCTGCCGGGCCGCCTCTTCGTCCTCCGGCGGTGGGCTCGCCGCCCGGAGGGCACCCACAGTGGCATCGAGCATGCGGGCGAAATCTCCACTCGCGGCCTGCGACATCGACATAGGTCGTCCTCCCGAGAGTGCTCGAACCATCGCGAGCGTACGGACACGGGTCAAACGAGCCGCTGTTATACCAATGGGTACGGTGTGCCCCGAGCAGAATCTCGACTCAACCCTTGCACACGCAGGTCAGCGAGTACACCTCCACAGTGGTCCCCCGTTGACGCGGCGCCGGCCGTCCTGACCGTGGCGTATTCCGGACGCCTGCACGTTGCCGACGGCAGAACAGCCGCTGCGGCTGGCGGAGTTCGATGAGCTGTTCGCCACCGCTGCGCGGCACGTGGACCAGCTCGACGCGGTGCACGCGCGTCTGCGACTGGTGGGCCCGTCGGGGTTGGCGTCCAACGTGCGTGAACTGACCGCGCGCGAGACCGAGTGCTACGCGTTCTTCGCCTTCACCGTCACCGTCCAGCCCGGCGATGACGGCGAGATGGTGCCCTGGGTCGTCGACGCCCGCTGCGACAGCCTCACCAACTGCACCTGCCCGGACTGTCCTGTCCCGGATCTGACCAACGGCACCACATGACCCTCCGGAGAACCCGAATGAGCCAGACCAGACGGCACCACCGCCGAATCGGGCCCGTCAGGCGATCGCTTCGAGATCGACCTCCTTGCGCAGCGCGGGCAGGGCGAGCGCGAGCAGGGCGGCGGTCAGGGTGAGGCAGGCGCCGACAACGAAGGCGGTGTGGAAGCCGTCGAGCATCGCGGCCGGTGGTGTGGAGGTGGCGAGGTTCTTTTCGAACTGGTTGGTGGCGACGGCGGCCAGGACCGCCACTCCGATCGCGCCTCCGACCTGTTGTGAGACGTTGATCAGGCCCGACCCGGCACCGGTCTCGTCACGGCGCAGTCCGTTGACGGCGGCATTGACCAACGGCACCAGCGACAACCCGAATCCACAACCGGACAGTGCCAGGGCGGGAAGCACCTCTCCGACGTAACTGCCCTCGGTGGTCGTCCGCAGCAGCAGCAGTTGCCCTGCGGTGGCGATGGTCAGCCCGAGCACCAGAAGCGCACGGGCGCCGATCCGGGGCATCAGTTGAATGGCCGCGCCGCTGATCACGGCGATGCTGAGGCCGATCGGGATGAAGGCCAGGCCGGCCTGCAGGGGTTCCCAGCCCAGGACCAGTTGCAGGTACAGGGTCGTGAAGAAGAACATGCCGTACAGCCCGGCCGCAGCGAGCAGCATCAGCCCGTTGGAGACCGCCACGGCGCGGTGCCGGAACATGCCGAGCCGGATCAGGGGGTCGGTGGTGCGCCGCTCGTGCAGGACGAATGCGAGCAGGAGGAGGGCCGCTGCGCCGAGCCCGCCGATGGTCAGCGGATCGCCCCAGGAGCGGTGTTCGGTGTTGATGACCGTGTAGAGCAGCAGGACCAGACCACTGCTGATCAGAACGCCACCGAGCCAGTCGAGTTTCGCGCCGCCCGAACCGGATCCACGGAGGCCGGGATCTCTGGGGAGCTGGGTCAGGGTGGCAGCGGCCAGGACGATGCCGATCGGCACGTTGACCCAGAAGACCCACCGCCAGCTCACCGACTCGGTCAGCAGGCCGCCGAGGACGACGCCGGAGACCCCGGCGATACCGGACAGGCCGCCCCACAATCCGAGTGCCTGCCGGCGTTTGGCGGGGTCTGTCATGGTGGCGACCAGCAGGCTGAGTGCCGCCGGACTCATCAGTGCCGCACCCAGACCCTGGGCGGCCCGGGCGACGATGAGTTGGGTCGAGGTGTCCGCCAGACCCGCACCGAGAGACGAGCCGACGAACAGCATGAGCCCGGTGACGAACACCTTGCGGCGGCCGAAGAGATCCGCCCCGCGTCCGCCGAGCATGAGAAAACCACCGAACAGCACCATGTAGGCGCCGACCACCCACGCCAATGCGGACGGGTTGGCGAAACGGAGATCGCTGTTGATCGACGGCAACGCGACGTTGACCACCGTCTCGTCGACGATGACCAGGAATTGCGCGGTGCAGGTGATGGCGAGCACCAGCCCGGGGCGCAGGGTTCGGGTAGCGGAGATCCTGGGCTTTGTCACCGACATAGCGGGCCTTCCTTGGCTGACGCGTCCCGTGCTGAGCGCACTTTCCCGCTCTTCTCCAAGTGGAGCATTACTCCAACTGGAGAAGAGTTTAGGGCGCACCGTATGAGCCGTCAACCCATACGGACCCTCGTGCCACCGTCGGGGCGTCGCAGCGGTGTACCTTGATCCGCATTGAATGAATGGAGCCGGAATTGTGTCATCGACCCGCACCCGCATGCTCGACGCGGCGATCGAGATCATCGCTCGTGACGGCCTACGTGCGCTGACGTTCCGCGCGCTCGAAGAGGCGGCTGCGGTCTCACACGGCTCGACGATCTACTACTTCAAGCACCAGGACGGGCTCCTCGCCGCCGTCCTGCAACATCTCGCCGAACGCGATCAGGCCGCGGTGACGCAGTCCCCGATCCTGGGGCTGCTCCGGCAGGCGGCCACGGAGGAGGAGGTCGGCCGCCTCCTCGCCGGTCTGGTCGAGGAGTTCGTGGGCCGCAGCAAGGCACTCTCCCTGGCGCGGTACGAGATCTTCCTCTACACCGCCCGGCGGGCGCATGCCGAAGCGGCCGTGGCGCACTGGCGTGGGAACTTCATTCAGCTCCTGGAGCCCATGATGGCTCAGATGGGAGCCGCCGATCCGGCCGGCGCGGCCAGGTTCTTCATGTCCGCGTTCGACGGTGTCCTGCTGGGCCTGCTGATCGATCCAAGCGGCACGGACGGCGCTGAACTGGCGACCTACCTGACCCGCCTCCTGCGGGCGGTGACCGGCGAGGCCTCGGCCACCCACTGATCGAACAGGTGAGTGGCCGAGGACGGATTACTCACCGCCGGCTCACGCCGAGGCGCCGAAGGCCGCCTCGCGCTGCCGCCGGAGCCGGCCGCGCATCAGCCAGGCGACCGGCGCGGCGGGCAGCGCCTTGCGCTCCTGCGGAGTCGTGGCGGCGGTCGCCATCCACGGCGGCATGAACCACAGTGTCCACTTCGGCGCCGACGTGACCATGTGGCGCTGGAAGACGCCCCATTCCTTCTCGCCCAGCGCAGGCTTCAGCCGGTCGTTGAGCTCACGCTCCTCGTCGGCGGTGTGCACCACCAACAGCTGCCGCAACGCCGCTGTCTTGTCGGCGATCTCGGCGAGCACCGCCGGGCCGTCACCGGCCGAGCCGATGAGCTTCTGTAGCTGGTGGAGCAGTTCGGCCAGCTCGTGGTGCTCGGAGGCCATCAGGTCCAACGCCTCGGCCGGGGCGCCGCGGTCGCGCAGCATCGGCCACAGGACATCGTCCTCGCCCTCGTGATGATGATCAATCAGCTGAATGACCCGGTCCGCGTACTGGATGAGCGCCGCCGTCCGCCGATCGTCCGGCCGCTGGGACAGCTGCCGAGCGGCGTCGCTGATCTGTTGCAGGTCGCGCGCCATCGCCCGATGGACGATGACCATCACGAGATAGCCGTTCGCCACCGGTTCCGTTGTGGTGCCCACTGGTCTGTCTCCTTCGAGTGGTTAGGAAGATTCTAGTCAAGCTGAGGAGTTGCTAGGGGGCACTAGAAGTCCACCGTGGCGGAGACCGGCAGGCGTTGCCGCTCCAGCAGCCACCGGGTCTGGAACCGCTGGATCTTCCCGCTCGGCGTCCGGGGCAGCCCGTTCCTCTTGATGAAGAGGCAGCGGGTCAGGGCGATTCCGCACTTGGCCCGAATGGCGGCGGCGGCCGCCGCGGCCACCAGTTCCGTGTCGCTCGACGTGCGCTTCAGCTCCGCCAGCAGGACCAGGCCGGGGCTGACGCCCGGCTCGTCCAGCACCACGGAGCAGCCCTCCCGGACCGCGCCGAGACCCTCCACAGTGGCCTCCAGCTCCCTAGCGTACACCTTGCGACCACCGACGGAGAGCATGTCGTCGGTCCGGCCCACCATGTACAGCTCGCCGTCGGCGAGGAAGCCGAGATCTCCGGTACGGAGACGACCGCCGGCGAACGCTCTCGCGGTCCGCTCCGGATCGTTGTGGTAGCCCTCGGCCAGGCTCGGTGACCTGACGATGATCTCCGCGAGCCGGCCAGGCGCCGCCGTTTCCACCGTCACCCCCGCACAGGGCCGGCCCACGGACACCACCACCGTGGCGTGCTCGTGCTCCGCGGACGTCTCGACGATCCGCCCGTCAGCCAGCTCGACCGCGTCCAGGACGATCGTCCGGGGCTCTTCCCGGTGGTCACAGGCGGTGACCGCCAACGTCGCCTCGGCGAGGCCGTATGCCGGCATGAAGTGCTCCATCCGCAGCCCGGACGACCCGAAGGTCGCCACCGCGGCGGCCAGCACCGCGTGGTCGACGCGTTCGGCGCCGAGGACGCACACCCGCAGCGCCAGTGGCTTCGGCAGCGGATTCCTGCCCTGCGCCCTGGTCGCCAGATGCAGCCCGGTGCTCGTTCCGGCGGTAATCGTGATGCCGTGCTCGGCGAGGTCGCGGAACCAACTCCGGGGTGACGAGAGCAGTCGTTCCGGTGAGGAGAGCCAGATGTCGATGTCGAAGCCGAAGGTGTACAGCAGGCAGCCGAAGATGCCCATGTCGTGGGAGAGCGGCAGCCAGGATCCCACCCGTTCGGTGCGGTGCTCCGCGCCCGCCATCGAGTGGATCATGGAGAGCTGGCGTGACACCGCGTCCGCCGTGAGCGCGCAGCCCTTTGGCCGTCCGGTGCTTCCGGAGGAGAACTGGATGAAACAGACCTCGTTGCCGGCGGGCAACGCCGGGTCGACGCGCTCGCCGGGGCCCGCCAGCGAGGTCCAGGATCGCGTGTGGACCGCGTCCGACGGCGGCCCGCCGAGTTTCGCCAGCACCTCGTCGTCGAGCAGCAACAGTTCGGCACCCAGCTCATCGATGACCCGGTTTACCAGCCGGGCGTACTCGTCGCCGCTCATGCCCCGGCTCGGCAGCGGCAGCGAGGCGACCACTCCGCCGGCCAGCCACACGGCGAGCAGTCCGATGACGGCATCCGCCGTGTTGGTCAGCACGCAGGCAACCCGGATGCCGGGGCGCACGCCCTGCTCGCGCAGGTGGGTCGCGGCCCGGTACGCCCGGTCGATGACGTCGGCCCAGGGCAGCTCGGCCCACTGCCCGTCCACCCAGGTACGTAGGGAACGGCGGGGCCGACCGCTGGTCAGCATGTCCCAGATCAGCACGGTGACACCACTGTCACTCGACGTCGGTGACGGTCATGACATGCGTCCGGTCACGATGGGCGAGCGGAGCGTCCGGCGCGAGCGGGAACGACACGGCGCGGCCGGCGGCGGCCTCGACGAGGCTGCCCCCGGCGGCCTTGATCGCCATGCGTTCCGGGTCGATCCGGATCACCTTCGTGGCTAGGCGCGCACGCTCCAGGGCCCAGATGAGGGTCGCCGTCACATCGATCTGCCACCAGAGCAGACCGTGCCGGGCGGAGCGGGGAAAGGCGTGGTGGTTGTTGTGCCAGGCCTCGCCGAACGAGGGCAGGGCGAGCCAGGCGACGTTGCGTGACTCGTCCTCGGTCGGGTACGCCCGCCGGCCGAAGTAGTGACCGACCGAGTTCACCGCGTACGTCATGTGATTGACCAGGAAGATCCGGACGAGCCCGCCCCACAGCGCGCCGGTGAGGAACGCCGTCACGCTCTGCCCGATCGCGGCGCCGATGAGTCCGGGCAGCACGATGCCGGCCAACACGATGCCGACGAAGTGCTCGCTGATCCACCGCATCGGCTTCTCACGCACCAGGTCGGGGCAGTACCGCATCGGACTGGATTCCAAATTCTCGTTGAACAGCCAGCCCAGATGCGCGTGCCAGAGGCCGGCCATCATGCCCCTGACGCCGGGCTCGAAATCCAGATGCGGACTGTGCGGGTCACCGGGCCGGTCGGCCACCCGGTGGTGGTGCCGGTGGTGCGACACCCAGATCAGTGGAGGTCCCTGCCCGGCCATCGAGCCGAAAACGGCCAGCGAGTACCGGATCACCCTGGTCGTCTCGAAGGCGCGGTGCGCGAAGAGCCGGTGATAGCCCATGGAGATACCGAGCCCACAGAGAAAGTACATGGTGACCAGAGCAACCACGTCCGACCAGCCGAACATGCGGTTCCACAGCAGCGCCATCGCGGCGGCGATGCCGAAGAGCGGAATGACCGAGGCGGCCAGGATGAACCAGCGGTGTTCTCTGCCGTTCATACGGCGTCTTCCTTTCTGGTTCGGGCGTCCGCGGCGGCGACCGCCCGATTGAGTCGATCCATGCGAGTGGCCAGGGACATCAGCCCTTCCAAGCGGAACGCCGGGGGCTGTCGGCCGTCGACGTCCGTGAAGCCGTACTCCGCCGCCAGGTCACCGACCGCGAGGGTGGTGCCGGAGCGGCGGAGCAGGTCCGGATCGGCCATCAGGGCGGCGACGGCGCGTCCGACGTACTGCGGCGTGTGCACCACGGCGGCAGGCCCCTCGCCCAGCGCCGACCAGGCGGCCTCCACACGTTCGGTACGCACGAAGCCGGGCAGCAGACTGACCGCTGCCACCCCGTGCCGGGCCAGATCCCGGGCCATCCCGGAGGTCTGCCGGGTGGCCGCGAACTTGCACGTGTCGTAGGCCACCTGGCCGAGGTAGGTGTCGCCGTCCTGGTAGCTCATCGACACGATCAGGCCACGCTTCGCCGCGACCATCAGCCGGGCGGCATGCTGGCTGGTGACGTACTGGCCGCGCAACGACGCCGCGAACAGGTCGTACCGCCAGGCCGGTTGCTTCCAGAACGGCGCGTCGAACCTCGCGTCGGTGGACCGTTCGTACCCGGCCCAGGCGTTGTTGACCAGCAGGTCGATCCGCCCGTGCGCGGCCTCGACCCGGTCGAACAGGGCGGCAATCTCGTCGTCGTCGGTGTGGTCGCAGCGCACCGCGACACCGGTTCCGCCGGCCTGGGACACGGCGGCGGCGGTGTCGTCGATGGTGCCGGGCAGGTCCTCGGTGGTCGGTTTGTCCCTGGTGCTGCGTCCGGTCACGTACACGGTGGCGCCGGCCGATCCCAGCGCGATGGCCACGCCCTTGCCCACTCCACGGCTGGCGCCGGTGACCACGGCCACCGTCGACCGCAGATCGGGTGCTTGCCAGATGTCCTGCACAGTGCCCCCGTCAGTTGGTCGCAGCCAGCAGGCTGCGCCGGAACGCGTCCTTGTCGCCCACCTCGGGCAGTCCGTACTCCTCGACGAGCTCGGCCATGGAGCTCGGCAGGATGCCGCCGCTGGCCGCCGTCGTCTCGCTGACGTCGGCGAGGACCTGCACGAACCGCCGTGAGGACGGCGGCAGCGCGTTCAGTTCTTCGACATCGAGGTCGGCGGGGTGGACGATGCGGGGGATCCGGATCCGCCGGCCCGTCGACCGGGCATGCTCGATGAGGAGATCCACGGCCTCGTCGACGGTCATCGCGGCCTTGCCGTAAGTCAGCCAGAACTCGCGGCCCACGTCATCGCGGCGGATCGCCTCCGCCACCGCCTTGGCGCACAGATCCTGTGC
This sequence comes from Micromonospora sp. NPDC003944, assembly GCF_053605225.1. Lineage (NCBI taxonomy): Bacteria > Bacillati > Actinomycetota > Actinomycetes > Micromonosporales > Micromonosporaceae > Micromonospora > Micromonospora sp. NPDC003944. The sequence continues at coordinate 90,780 of NZ_JBSGIV010000009.1, read as the reverse complement.
GACGACGTCGATGAGGTTGCCCGGGTGCGCCGGAAAGATCTCGGCGCGACCCCGGCCCACCCAGTCGGCGACCAGCTGAACGATCTGTGGCTTGCTGGTCCAGCCGGTCACCGAGTGGCCGATCAGATTGGTCGGGCGGTACACGCTGTGCGGTACGCCGGACTCCGCCAGCAGCAGTTCGGAGGCCCGTTTCGAGCGTACGTAGTTCGTCGTCACGTTTCCGGGGCGCAGCTCTACGGCCGACTCGCCGGCCAGCGCGGCGACGAATGCCGTGCTGAGGTAGTGGACGGAGGCCCCGGCGGCTCGGGCAAAGTCGATCACGTGCCGGGTGCCGGTGATGTTGACACCCTCGTAGTCCTCGGCCGGCCGTCCCCATTCGGTGAGTGCCGCGGAGTGGATGACGGTGCCCACCCGGCGCGTCAGGAATTCGTACACCTCCGGTGGGAGCCCGAAGCCCAACCGGGAGATGTCACCGGTCACCACCTCCGGCCCGGCGGTGGGCAACCGGCCCCGCCGCAGCAGGCAGATCACCGGCCGGCCGGTCAACTCGGCCAGCAGGGCCTGCCCGACCACCCCGGCGGCTCCGGTGAGCAGGATGGCTCGCGCGCTCATCTGTTCGCTTCCCTCCACTCGATCAGCCGGCTCATCGCCCGGACCCCGGCGAAGGCGAGCGGCTCCGGTGGGAAGCGAGGCTCCCGACCGTTGACGAAGAACAGGTTGGTGAGGTCGGAGTCCTTCTCCAGCACGAGGTCGCGCAGCACCTTGCCGCCGAGTTGGCTGGCGGCGATACCGTTGCCGCAGTAGCCGTAGCCGTGGTAGAGGCCCGGCTGGCGACTGCCGAAGTGCGGGACGAGGTCGCGGGTGATGTCGACACAACCTCCGTACGTGTGGCTGAACCGCACGTCGGACCAGCTCGGGAAGTACCGCGCGAACGACGCCCGCAGCTCGGCGAAGACCGCCGCGTCGCTCGCCCGCCGAGCACGCATGTCGCGGCCGAGGTGGTACCGGGCCGGGCCGCCGGCCCACATCACCCGGTTGTCGGCGGTGAACCGACCACAGTTGAGGAAGGTCCGGGTCTCCACCAGACCTTCGCGCCGCGGCCAGTGCACCCTGGCCAGTTGCTCGTCGGTCAAGGGCTCGCTGACCATGGCGTAGCTCCACACCGGGAGGACCTGACGGCCGTACCCGGGGAGCTGGTGCTGTGCCGCGCTTGTGGCGAGCACGACCTTCGTGGCGTCGACCCGGCCCTGCGGTGTGCGGACCCGCCAGCCGCCGGTCGCGGGCTCGACCGCCTCGGCTGGCGTCTGTTCGTAGACGGTGACTCCCAGGGCGCGCACCGTCGCGTGCAGACCACGGGCCAGTTTGAACGGGTTGACGATGGCGCCTCCGGTGAGCACGGCTGCCTGGATCGCCGGCGACCCGATGTGTTCCCGCGCCGCCGCCGCGTCGAGCACGGTCATCTCGAACCGGGGCCCCATCCGGGCGGCCAGGGCCTGACCCTGCCTGAGCCGGCCGACCTGGGCCCGGTTCACGGCCACCATGAGGTAGTTGTTGGCCTCGTAGTCGGCGTCGACGCGGTGGCGGCGCAGAAACCGTCCGATGTCGAGGATAGACCGACCGATGGCGTCGCAGGCGGCGGCGGCCCGCTCCACCCCGTGCAGGCGGACGATCTGCTCGAGGTCCTTGCCGATCGTCGGCGTGACGAAACCGTCGGCCGTGCCCGACGCCGCACCCCCCACCAGGTCGCGTTCGACCACGCAGACGTCCAGTGCCGGATCCTCCTGCTTGAGGAGGTAGGCCGTCCACAACCCGGTGAAGCCACCGCCGACGATGCAGATGTCCGCGGTCCTCGTGCCCTCCAGCGGCGCGTCGGGGGTGTCAGTGGTGCCGTCCTGCCAGAAGATCCGGCTGCGGCGCGGCGTCGACGTCGACGTGGCCATCACACCGCCTCGTAGATCACTCGGGCCAGGCCGAGGTGCCGGCGCCGGAAGTGTTCGGCCGCCGCGCTCAGGTAGCGCTCGTAGTCCGCCACCACCTCCGGCCCGACGATGGTGACCGCCTCGCTACGGCTGCGCTTCAGCCGGCGCAGCCATTCCTGAAGGGTCGACACGTAGTGATCCGGATCGTTGCGCACGGTGACCACGTCGAACAGGTTTTCGCTGGCCTCGACCAACTCCGTCATGGTCGGCAGGACCGACTCCGGGAAGATCGTCTCGATGATGAACATCATGTCCCGGACCGTCTGCCGGTCCATCCGGTTGTTGTTGCCCTTGACGTTGGTCTGCAGGGCCAGCCGGTTGCCGGGCTGGCGCACCGACTCCCGGCAAAACTCGAAGAAGGAGCGGTAGGCCCGCATCCGCTCGGCCCGGGGCAGGCCGAACCGCGCGAAGTGCTCGAACGCGCCGATGGACACGATCGCGTCGTACGGTTCGTCAGGACGGTGATCGATCCAGTTCTCGACGCGGGCGTCGAGGCCCGGCGGCTGCGCCTGGTCGCGGATCCACTCGGCCTGGGCGGCGCTCAGCGTCAGCCCGATCGGCTGCCGCACGCCATATCCGTGCGCCGCCCGGCGAAGCGCACTCCCCCAGCCGCAGCCCACGTCCAGCAGCCGCTCCGCGACGCTGGCCTTGGCGCCGTTGAGCAGGTAGTCCAGCTTGCGCTGCTGGGCCCGCTCAAGGGTGTCGCCGGGTTCCCACAGGGCGCAGGTGTAGGTGCGGCTTTCGTCCAGCCACAGCCCGAAGAACTCGTTGGAGACGTCGTAGTGGTGGGTGATGGCTTCGGCGGTTGCTCCGAGGTACGCCGTCGTCATGACTGGGTTTCGGTCAGGGCCGTGCTGTTCGCCAGTTCGACGAGGTCGCCGATGGTGGCGATGTCGGCTGCCCGGCCGGCGTCGAACTCGATTTCCAGGCGGTCCTCGATCGTGAATACGATGTCCGCCGTCTGCAGACTCGACAGGCCGATGTCGCGAAGTGAGGAATTAGCGTCGAGGTTGTAGTCGGCGTGGCTGCCGAGCTTCGCGTTGATCAGTTCGACGATGTCCTGAACCGTAACCGACACTGCACTCTCCCCCAAATTTGGTTTCAAGCTGAATTACCTCAGTCAATCCTGCGGTCAGAGCCTGACACGGCGGGCCGGGCGTGGGCAAGGCCGTATAGCTGCGGTTGCAGGGGTGTCCGGCCGCTAATTACGCGCTTGTCGCCATTCCCTTGGTTAGCCACCGTAAGTCGTTGCCTGATCTCGCCGCGCTGTGGTTACGTGGGCCGTTCAGCGAGCGTGGCGCTCATGTGAGGGGTTTGTGATGGCAGATCAAAAAATTGAATTATCGGAAATCCCGGGCCTTATCAGGTGCGAGACGACCACTCGGGACGAGGGATTCGCCCTGGCCGCCGACATGACGCGGGCCGTCTATTCGCATGAGCAGATCTACGGCCAGTTCTGCACGCTTCAGGACTACATCCACGTGCCGATCGACGAGGTCTACGCCTACCTGGCCGACATCCAGAACCTCAACGAGTGGACGTACAGCACCCGGGGGTTCGACGAGACGGACGAGGCCGGGTTGTTCGTGGGAGTGGACACCCTGGTCGACGACACGAAGATCTACATGCGCCTCCAGGCTGACCCGCAGGCCCGCACTCTCGACTACCACTGCGCCTGGGACCAGGGCAAAGACCTCTGGATGATCTACCTGTTCCGGCTCATCGACGCGAATGTCGTGCTCAACCGGCCGGGAACGGTGCTGGTGTGGACGAACTGCCACCACCCCAACTACGACAAGAACCCGTACCCCGAACTCTCCCCGAGCCCCAACCGGACCTGGGTCGGTGACATGTGGGGTCTCTTCTACGCCGGCCACGCCCTGGAGCTGGCGAACCTCAAGGCCATCCTGGAACACCGGCACGGGAGCGGGGCACGGCAGGTCGCCCCGTGACCGCCACGCCGGTCAGTGTCGTCGACATCGCCCGCTACCTTCCCGGCGAGCCGGTCGGCACCGAGTACTTCGCCGAGCGAATCGCTCCGGACAGCAGGCTGAACTGGAACAATCCCATGTTCGTGCCGCCGAGGTCGCGGCATCTCGTCGATCGGGACACCACCGCCGCGGACATGATCGAACGGGCGGCGGACACGCTCTTCGCCAGGTTGGGCGCGCAGGCCCGCCGGGACGTGGACATCGTCCTCACCAACGTGCTGTTGCCGGACATGCCGCATGCCGGCGCCGGCGCGACCGTGGCACACCGGCTCGGCGCGAGCCCCAGCTGGGTCCTGGACATTCACAACGCCGGCTGCGCGTCCTTCGTCGTGCTGCTGCGACTCGCCAAGATGCTCATCGAGACCACGCCGGCGCGCTCGGCCCTGCTCTGCAACGTGCAGAACTCCGCCGGACTGGTCTTCACCCAGCCGAACAACCTGCGCAATCCCCCGTCGGCCATACCCGGCGACGGGGCCGCGGTGGCCTACGTGACCGCCTCCGCCGAGTCGCCGGTCCTCGACATCGAGGTGGTGAACCGACCGGAGGCGGCGCCGGACATGCAGATCGAGCGCGAGGACGGCAGCCTTTACTGGGAGCCCGGCGAGGCGGAACTGAACGTGAAGTTCACCGAGGCCAGCGTCGCGAAGATCATTTCGCGGGGCAACCGCCTCGTCCCCGAGGTCGTCGAAACCGTCTGCCGGCGGATCGGCACCAAGCCCAGCGAGATCGACGTTCTCGTCACCAACCAGCCGAACCGGATGTTCCTCCGGAACTGGTCCGAGGCGCTGCAACTGCCACCCGGCCGGCACCTGGACACCTTCGACCGGTACGGCAACCTCTTCGGTGCCGGAGCGCCTGTCACGTTGTCCCACGCGATCGAGGAGGACACCATCCCGGCCGGCGCGCTGGTCGTCGTGGCGGGTTTCGCCCATGCCGGAGACCTGGCCGCCGCCGCGGCCCTGCGCTGGAGGGCCGCGGCATGAGGACGGTCGCCGACGCGCTCGTCGAAGCCCTCGACGAACTGGGGGTACGGCACGTGTTCGGGGTCGGCGGGGCCAACATCGAGCACGTGTTCGACGCACTGCACCAGCGGCCCGCCGGCCGGATCAGCTCGGTTCTGGCCAAGCGGGAGGACGGCGCGGCGTTCATGGCCGACGGCGTCGCCCGGGCCTACGGCACGCTGGGGGTGTGCTGCGCGACGTCCGGTGGCGGCATGATGAATCTGGCGGTCGGCCTGGCCGAGTCGCACAACGACGGGATCCCGGTGCTCGCCCTGGTGGGCCAGTCACCCGCCGCCGCCGACGGGCTCGGCGCCTTCCAGGAGTCCACCGGCCGGCCCGGTACGGTCGACGCGCACGGCCTGCTGACGTCGATCACCAAGTACACGGGCCGGATCACCGGCGGCGACGACTGCTGGGCGCAGTTGCGGGCGGCGCTGACCGCGGCCGTGTCCGGCCGGCCCGGCCCGGCGGCGCTCCTGGTGCCGCGGGACGTGTTCGCGGCGCCGGCCGGCCCGGCACCGGCGGACTGGCCGGCCGAGTTGTCGGAGTTCACCGCGCGCCAGGAGGTGCCCCCGGAGTCGTTGCGGGACGTCTTCGACGCCTTGACCCGGGCCGTCGCCCCGGTCCTGATCCTCGGCCCGGAGCTGCGATCGTCGTCGGACGGGGACGCGGTGGTCGCGTTCGCCCGCCGAGCCCGCATCCCGGTGGCGACCTCGATGTCCAACCGCGGCGATCTCGACGAGGACGACCCGCTGTACCTGGGCGTCGTCGGTGTCGCCGGGCACCCGTCGGTGCACCGGTACCTGCTCGAACAGGCCGATCTCGTGGTGGCGGCCGGTTCGGACCTGGGTTTCCTGACCCGGGCCCCGATCGTCGACCTGAAGTCCGACCGGGTGGTGGTGATCGCCCACGACGGGTCGGTCGCCCGCCGGTGCGGTTCGGCGGACCTGGTGCTCGAGGCCGATGCCGGTCGGATCTTCCGGGCTCTCGACGACCTGCTCAGCGTTGAGCCCTTTCAAGCCCCACCATTCGAGTACGAGCTGCGCCACTACACGCCGCAACTGGAGGTGGAGAGCGTCGTGCCGGCAGAGGACTCCTTGCTGGCCAGCGAGGCGATCGACGTGCTGGGGACGTACCTGCGACCGGGTGACCGGGTGCTCACCGACGCGGGCAACTGCGGCGCGTCAGCGTCCCACCTGATCACGCTGCCATCGGGCGGGCGCGCGTTCACGGCCCTGGGTATGGGCGGGATGGGGTACACCGTGCCCGCCGCGATCGGCATGCAACTGAATGCTCCCTCCGGACGCAGCGTGGTCATTCTCGGCGACGGTGCCTTCCTCATGAACGGTCTGGAGATTCACACGGCCGTCGAGTTGGGCCTGCCGATCCTGTACGTCGTCTTCAACAACGCGGCACACGCCATGTGCGCGTCCCGGCAACGGCAGATGTTCGCCGGACGCCTCGAAGGCTCCCGCTACCACCCGGTGGACGTCTGCTCGGTGGCCCGAGGACTGGGGCGGCCGGACGGCCTCTGGGTCGGTTCGGCCGGGGCACTGCCGGAGCTGAGCGCACTGCTGGCGGATTACCACGCGGGGCATGAGGATCGGCCCGGGGTGCTGGAGCTGCGGCTGTCCCGCGACGAGATTCCGCCCATGATGCCGTTCGTGCCCGCGGACGCCCCCACCCACGCGCTCAGCGGGCGGCGGGTGCGTCCGGGAGACCGATCATGACAGCCGGCCGCGTGGTGATCGTCGGTGCGGGCCTCACCGGTCCGCTACTCGGCATGCTCCTGGCGCGTCACGGGTACGAGGTGGACATCGTCGAGGGCCGGCCGGACCTGCGGCTCGGTGGCGAGCGGACGCTCCGATCGGTCAACCTGACCCTGTCGGAGCGGGGCCTTCGTGCGCTGCGCGAAGTGGGACTTGAGCAGGAGGTGATCACCAAGCTCGGCCAGCCGCTGCGCGCTCGTGCCGTACACCTGCCCAGCGGCGCGGTCAATCTGCTCCCCTACGGGCACACCGGAGAGCAGGTTCTCTACGCGGTGTCCCGCGCCGGGTTGTCCTGCCTGCTCGTCGACGCGGCGGAGAAGAGCTACGGGGTACGGTTCCATTTCGGCGTGAAGTGTGTGGAGGTGGACCGGACGGCACCCTCCGTGGTCGGGGTGGAGACCGCCACCGGCCGACGTCGGCACTTCGCCGGTGATCTCGTTGTCGGCGCCGACGGCACCCATTCGATGGTCCGCCGGCACGTCCAGCGCGGTGCGTTCGCCGATCTCCATATGCACTACGTGCCCTGGCGGTACAAGGAGATCGTGATCAAGGGGGAGCTCGACCCGACCGTGCTGCACGCGTGGCCGCGCGGGGACCGGATGATGTTCGCCCTGCCCAATGTGGACGGCACGTTCAACGGTGTGTGCGTGTTGCCGGCCGGCGAGGCGGACGGCTTCGACGCGCTGGACACTCCGGACCGGATCCGCCGCTGCTTCGACGAGACGTTCGGCGACGTCTCCAGGCTGATTCCCGACCTGGCGGAGCAGGTGAGCAGGAGCCCGGTGTCCGCGTTTCCGACCATGCTCACCTCGCAGTGGTACCACGGCGACACGGTGGTGCTGGTGGGCGATGCCTGCCACAGTGTCGTGCCGTTCTTCGGGCAGGGAATGAACGCGGGGTTCGAGGACTGCCTGGAGCTCAGCCGGTGTCTCGCGGAAACCCCCGACCGGGCGACCGCGTTCGCCACGTACCAGCGCCGCAGGGAGCCGCAGAGCGCGATTCTGGCGAAGCTGTCGCTCGACAACTTCGCGGAGATGCGCGAGTCCGGACCACAGCACCGGGTGGCGGCGCGCAAGCATCTGCTGCATTGGCTGTATCGGCGGTCCGGTGGACGAATTGTGCCCATATACACGATGATCGCTCACTCTGCCGTGCCGTATATGGATTGCGTGGCGCGCGCCGAGCGGCAGGACCGCCTGTTGCGCCGCTGCGGCGCGGATATCGCCGTTTCCCTGATAACGCTCGCGGCGATGGCGCGCCGAGTGTGGCGACGCGCCTGGCAAGGCGGCCGAGGTGAGCGGGTGGCGACCCGCGCCGGCCGGTGGCCGAGAGTTCAACTCTGAGGCCGAGCGCGCCATATCCGCGCTTTTGGCTTGGTATCGCAGCGGGAAGTCGTTACCGTGCCACCATTCAAGGTGAATGATCTTTTCACGTCCCATCTGGAGGGGGCCCAAGGGGCCGACACACTTGATCAAGAGTGATGGGGGGGCGCAACCCAGGTTGCACCGATCATGAAGTTGATCAATGCCAGTGCCGACGTGGAATTCTCAACATGTAGGAGATAGCTCCAATCGGGGATGGGGATATCCGTTGCAGATGGTTCGAGAACTCGACCAGATTGACCGTGATCCGAGGCTGGGGAACCTCTATCCCGACTCGGCGTTGAATGTGGAGACGATGCTGCGGCGACTGCACGGCCGGATCTCCGGCTGCTTTGCCCGAGCAGAACCGCGGGAACGCGCGTTTCAGTACCTACTCGGCCTTGCCGGCGGCGCCGGCGTCGATGCGGCCGGCCGGCGGAATGTCGCCAGCTACTCACGCGAGGCACGCGCGGACGGCGCGCAGCGACTGCTCACCACCGCGCAGTGGGACGACGCCGACGCGCGGCGCAAGCTGCGCGAGGTCGTCCGGTCCAGCGTCGGAGCGGCGGGCTGCCTCTACGTCGTCGAGGCGACGTTTCCCAAGAAGGGCAACGCCCCGGCCGGAGTGGAATACCAGTACCGTCCCGAGAGCGGGCGGGCACAGAACTGTCAGTGTGCGCTGTTCCTGCTGCACGTCACGCCAGATTTCCGGCTGTTCATGCTGGACCTCGCCCTCTACCTGCCGCCTGACTGGATCAGCGACCGCGACCGGCGCGCCCGCGGACGGATCCCGGAAGGGCTGCCCTACCGGTCGAAATCAGCGATAGCCCGGGACCTGATCCTCTCTGCCGTGGACAGCGGTTTCCGGCCCGACCGGGTCTACCTCTCCCTGCACTGCCGGGACAACCGGGGCGTGCTGGAGGCGTTACAGCAACGGCAGATCCCGCATCTCACCGGCCTCAGCCTCGACGAACTGCGCAGCGTGGCCCGGCTCGACGCGGCGGTGCCGGCGATGCGCGACGTTGCGCGGCGCTCGGCTGACACCGCGCAGCGCAGCAGGGAAACCTTCCCGCGCGGCCCCGTCACCGTGCGGTTCGCGCCGCTGAACAGCCGGGATGGCCGCAGTGCCAGCCCTTACCACCAAGCCAGAGCGGGCTACCCGATGTTCAGCAACGACGTGGTCCGCAGCATCGCCGAGCGTCGCTACGTCGAGCGGCGCTGGAAGGACATCCGCAGCGAGGTCCGGATGGACCGGTACGAGGTGCGCAGCTGGCGTGGCTGGTACCGGCACATGACCTTCGCCATGACTGTGCAGCTGGCCAACGAGCTGACCGCGGCCGGCCCGGCTGACGGAGAACTCGGAGCCTGACATGGACAACGACATGATCCTGAAACTGGCGGCCGACAACGTCGAGTACGGCGACGTCGACCGCCTGGTGAACATCTACTGGGCACTGTCCAGCACCCTGGTGCAGGGCGTCGCGGGGGACGTGGTGGAGGCCGGCTGCCACGCCGGCAACACAAGCGTGTTCCTGCAACGGCTCATCGAGGAGTTCGCACCCGAGCGCAAGCTGCACCTCTACGACTCTTTCGAGGGTCTGCCGCAGCCGAGTGAACACGACACGTTCCTCACCGCCGGCGCACTCAAGGTGGATCTCAGTGACCTGGAAGCCACGTTCGAGAAGTGGGGGCTGTCCCTCCCGAACATCCACCCCGGGTGGTTCGACGAGACGCTGCCCACCCAGCTACCCGACCGGGTCTGCTTCGCCTATCTCGACGGCGACTACTACGACTCGATCCGGGTCAGCCTGGAGCACATCTACCCGCGACTCAGCGACGGCGGCATCCTCATCGTCGACGACTACTGCGACAGCGGGCGCAATCCGCAGGCGTTCGACCGGTTCTCCGGCCCGAAGCTAGCGTGCGACGAGTTCTTCGCCGACAAGCCCGAGAAGGTGTCCGTGCTGGTCGGGACGGGCGACCTCGCTTTCGGCTACATCCGCAAGGGCTGGGTGGCGCCCCCGGGGCACTGATCAGCTGACGCCACGCACAGGAACGGGGACGACAGTCTTGGGGCACTACCGCAGCAACGTACGGGACCTGGAGTTCAACCTCTTCGAGGTCTTCGACACCGGAATCGGCCGGGGACCATTCGCGCAGACGGACACCGACACCGCGCGGCGTCTCCTGCGGGAGACGGCGGCGCTGGCCTCCGGGGCAGTGGCCGACGGGTTCGCGGACGCCGATCGCAACCCACCGGTGTTCGACCCGCAGTCACACGACGTGACGGTCACGCCCTCGCTGGCCCGAATGTACCGGCAGCTGTGGGCCGATGACTGGCACCGCCTCATGCTCCCCGCCGAGCTGGGCGGGCTGGGCGTTCCGCCAAGTGTCCAGTGGGCGGCGGTCGAGCTGCTCGTCAGCGCCAATCCGGCCCTGCACCTGTACTTCAGCGCCGCGCCGAACTGCGCTGCCATCATCCACCGCACCGGCACCGAGGAGCAGCGGCGATGGGCGCGGTTCATGGTGGAGCGGGGTTGGAGCGCCACGATGGTGATCACCGAGCCGGACGCCGGGTCGGAGGTCGGTGCTGCCCGGACCCGGGCGATCCAGCAGCCCGACGGTTCATGGCACATCGACGGCGTGAAGCGATTCATCACCGGTGGCGACCAGGACATCACCGAGAACATCCTGCATCTCGTCCTGGCCCGGCCGGAAGGCCCCGGCGTCACGTCATCTCCAGGAACGAAGGGTTTGAGTCTCTTCCTCGTGCCCAAGTTCCTCTTCGACCCGGAATCCGGCTCACCCGAGGCACGCAACGGGGTGTACGCGACCAACCTGGAGTCGAAGATGGGCATCCGCGGGTCGGCCACCTGCGAACTGTCCTTCGGTCAACACGGCGTACCGGCCCAGGGCTGGCTGCTCGGGGACGTGCACAACGGCATCGCCCAGATGTTCCAGGTCATCTCGTGGGCCCGGATGACCGTCGGCATCAAGGCCATCGGCACGCTCTCCACCGGCCACCTCAACGCCGTCGAGTACGCCAGACAACGGGTGCAGGGCACGGACCTGCGGCGGGTCTTCGAGAAGGGGGCGCCGCGGATCCCCATCGTCGACCACCCCGAGGTACGGCGTTCGTTGCTGCTACAGAAGGCGTACGCGGAGGGTCTGCGGGCGCTGTACCTGTACGCCGCCACACACCTGGACCAGGTGGCGCTGAACGAGGGCGACGTGCGGCTCGCCAGCAGCCGCAACGAGCTGCTGCTGCCGCTGGTGAAGGGCGTGGGCGCGGAACGGGCCGCGGAGCAGCTGCAACACGCCCTGCAGATCTTCGGCGGCTCCGGCTTCCTCCAGGACTATCCGCTCGAACAGTACGTGCGGGACCAGCGGATCGACTCGCTGTACGAGGGTACGACCGCGATCCAGTCCATGGATCTGCTGTTCCGCAAGATCGCGCGGGACAACGCGCAGACGCTGACCGCGTTGATCGGCGACATCCGCGCCTTCATCAGTGGCGAGGCCGGCAACGGCAGACTCAAGGAGGGGCGGGGCATTCTGGGCGATGCGGCGGACGACGTCGAGGCCATGCTCGCCAAGCTGGCCGAGCGCCTCTTCGCCGTGCAGAGCGACCCGGACCAGATGCTGGCCGTCGGAGAGCACACCGTCCGGTTCATGATGAGCATCGGTGACCTGGTCATCGGCTGGTTGCTGCTGCGCCAGGCGGATGTCGCCATCGGCGCGCTGGACGCCGGGGCCTCCGGCCCGGACGCCGACTTCTATCGGGGGAAGGTCGCGGTGGCGACGTACTTCGCGGCAACGGTGCTGCCCGAGCTGTCCGTGCGCCGCCGGCTGGTGGAGAACAGCGACGGCACCCTGATGGCGATGAGTGCCGCGGAACTCTGACCACCCTCCGCGACCGATCCGGCCCCGCCGTACCCACCGGTACGGCGGGGCTCTCGCCGACAAACTTCAGCAACCGCTGCGAGGAGCCGGGCCGGGATCGACGCGAATCAGCGGCCCGCCGTCCTGCCCCGATGCTCGGCGACCACGGCGGCGAACCTGTCGATCTGTTGTACCGCGCTGAGTGCGGTCTCGATGCCGGCCTGGATCCAGGCTGGTGTCGCGGAGCAGTGTTCGCCGGCGAAGAACAAGCCGTGCTGCGCGCGGACGGCCTGGGCGACCTCCTGCTTCAGCTCGGCGTCGGTGAGCCCGTGCCGGACTGCCGCGCACCCGCGGCTCCAGCGCCCCTCCCCCCAGGCGACGCTGACAACGTCCTGGATCATGCCCGCGGCCCGCAGCTCGGGGTGCATCGCCGCCAATTCGTCCACGACGACCCGGTGCCGCTCCTCGGCGGAGAGCCGGCCGAGCTGATCGGCGTCCTCGGCGATGGTGTAGCTAGCAAGAAGTGCCGCTCCCCCGGCCGGGTCGGTGATCGGGGTCGGGTAGTAGGTCTGCCGGATGCTGCCGCCCGGTGCTGACCCGCCGCCGACGGTGCGGTGCCGGTTCCAGAAGGCCTGCGCGGAGAGCAACCCCACCTTGGTCGCGGACCCGTAGTCCAGCCGCTTGATGGTCTCCACCTTGTCGGCATCCAAGCCCCGCAGCGGGAGGTTCCGCAGCACCGAGAAGGGCAGGGTGCAGAGGACGGCGGGGTAGGTGACCGCCGTGCGCCCCCGCTCGGTGGCCAGCCCGACCGTCACCCCCTCGGGACGCACCTCGATGGCGGTCACCTCATGACGCAGGTGTATCCGGCCCGGCAGGAGTCCCGCCAGGCCGTTGGGGAGCTGGTCCATGCCGAGGGGAAGGCACACCATCTCGGTGCTGAACCGACGCAGAATGTCATCGAGGACGCCCTTCATGCGGTGGCTGCAAGCGGCGCGCAGCTCCGGGTGCCAGCGGAACGCCGCGATGATGTCGGCGCGGCCATCCCGCAGAAACGGTGTCACATCCAGGCCGCCCACCGCACCGAGCAGACTCGCCAGATCGGCGCGCATGATCTCGCGCTGTTCGCGAGGCGCCAGCGCCCGCACCATGGCGTGCATCCAACCCACAAAGAGCAGTGCCTCGGAGCGGTGGGCCGCCCCCGGGCAGTATTCCGCCGTCTCGCGGATGAGTGCCTCGGCTGCGCTGCGGGCCGGCACGAATTGGGTACCGACACGCAGTAAATTGTCGGGATCGGTGAGGACGTTCGTGAACGGACGCAGCTGATCAGTCAGGCCCAGCTCGTCGATGTAGCGCAGAGTCAGGTCGTGGTCGCTCGGGATCCGCATCGCGCCCAGTTCGACGAGTGGTCCTGCGCCGTCGGCGAAACGATGGGTGAAGATCCGACCACCGACGCGTGAGTCCGCCTCCAGGACGACGACGCGGTGCCCACGCCGGACGAGTTCATACGCCGCGACCAACCCGGCCACACCGGCGCCGAGCACGGCGATCGTGGCATCGGCGACGTCGCCTCGGCCCGGCCCTACGGTGAACCTCTCCATGCGCGTGAGACCCCGATCGCACGTCGGTGACAGGAAGGGTGAATCTGCGGCGCGGACGCGGTTGTCCGCATTCGGTCAAACCACGACGCCGCCCAGGGCTGTGGTCCGTTCATGGCGCCAGTTTGTTTGACACGCTTGATCTGACAACTGATCGTCGGTCGGGAATGTTTGAGGTGAATGCTTCCGCCTCCCCCGCCGTATCGGTAGTGGCCAGTCTAACGTGGTCGCACGGGAATTGGTCGGCCCGTCATCGCCAATTCTTCAATACTCCGGCCGACAATGTTGACCTCCGCGCGGAAATGCGGTTTTATCCGGCCTGCGTTCGCTCCGTAATAGACGACATGCGAGACCATCAGCCTCTGAGCGGGGAATCGTCCTCGCTCGGGGCTGCCCAGGCAGCAACGATGCGGTCCACGGTGCGCCTGCCCCAACTGCTCATCGTCGGGTTGGAGTCGAGGTAGTACCAGACCAGCCCCATCGCCTGCTGGAACGCCCACGCCATCCCACGACTCCACTGGACCTCGCCGCACCCGAGCTCGCGGCGGAGGATGCCGCGCTGGGGTTCGTCGAAGAAGTGCCAGGCCGACACGAGATCGAGTGCCGGGTCCGCCGGGCCGAAGCCACCGCCGTCCAGGACGCCGACGAGGCGGCCTTCTTCGACGAGGACGTTGGGCGGGATGAGGTCACCGTGGCACATCGCGTCCTCGTCGACCTCGGGCAGCGTCCGAAGCTCCGCCCAGATACGCCGCAGGAGGGGTACGTCGAGCAGGTCCTCGCTCTGCCGGAAACAGGTCTCGAGCCACTCGTCGTGGTCCGGGAGGTGTCCGCCGCGACCCGCGCCGTCGAAGCGTCGCCCACGGGTGTCGCGGGTGCGTAGCCCGGCGATGAGCGCGGCCAGGTCATGGGCGAACGCGTTCGACCCTGCGGGATCCTCGACCGTCGCGTCGTGGCCGGGCAGCCAGGTCTGGACGCTCCACGGCAGCGGATAGCCGGCGCCGGGCTCCCCGATCGCCACCGGCTCCGGGGTGGGCACGGTGGAGGCGTCGGCCAGGTCGACCGCGGCCTCGGCTTCTGCCACCAGCCAGGCCCGGGTCTGCGCCGGGTCGTGACCGACAAGCGGGAAGCGGGCGGCCAGGTCGTCGCCGATTCGGAAGATCGCGTTCACGGTCCCCGACGTGCGCAGCTCGGTGACCGGCAGTTCGCGCCACTGAGGGAACTGCACCTCGACCAGCCCACGGACCATCTGCGCATCTACGTGGAGCTGGTCGGCGTGCATCGTCATGCCGCCATCCTTGCCTAGGCGATCGCGGGTGTCCTCCGAGTTTCGCGGGGCAGGCTCGGCGCCGTCATCGCCCGGCCAGCCGTGGGTCTGGTGGTGGTCGCCTTATCGCCTGCCGGCCCGCTGAACGATGTCCGGGCCGCCGGTGTGCGGCATCGGGACGTAGCCGGGGTACGGCTGCGGCAGTGCCGCCACGCAGGCCGCGGAGCACGCGTTCACCAGCAACGGCAACACGTCGGTGGCGACCAGGCCAGAGATCCAGACCTGGCGAAGCTCACCGTCGACCGGCCCGTCGCAGACGCTGCAGCCTCGCACCGCGTCGCAGCCCCACACGCCAGGGTCGAGCGCGGCGAGGTCCGCCTCCACCACACTGGTCGCTGCCCGCAGCCGGGAAATGGCGGACTGAACTTGAGGTTGCCACAGAGGACACGCGTGCTCACCGTGCTGTCGGCTGGCTTCGTGCACCTGGTCAGCTCGTACGGGTACCAGTGCAGCCGATGGGAAATGCACGGGTCGAAGACCTCAAGGGCTGGCCATCGACCCGATCTCGGGCGGGTTGCGGACCAGATTCGTACCGTAGAGCAAACGACGTTTGACGGCGGTCAGCTTCGCGATCGACGCCGGCAGCGTGACGACCTGCCGCCGCTACGCAGCGGCAGTGATCGCGGGCCGGACCGTCTCCACCGGGGCCGACCGCAGCCGCGAAGCGATCCTGCGGGGGTGATCTCGTTCGCGTCCACGCCGAGGACCTACGCCCGCGCTTCCACACCGGATCGACTGCCGATCGATAACCTCTACGCGTGACGGCAGACCATTCGCACCACACGGGCGAGCCGGCGGAAGTCGGTCCGCTGCCCGATCCTCGAACACTGCTCCTCAAGACGGACTGGGTCTCGCTCTGGCACGCATATGGACCGGCCGAGGACACGCCGTCGACGCTCGCCGAACTGATTGACGACGAACCCGCAGCCAGAGCCGACGCGCTGCAGCACCTCTTCAACACGGTGTACCACCAGAACAGCATCTATCCGGCAACCGTGCCGACCACCCTGTACCTCGCGGCGATCCTGTCCGAGCCGCGCACCGCCACCGCCCTCGTCGACGAGCGGATCCGCTCGCGGCCCGTCCCGCCCCGCCCGTTGCGAGTGGTGCTCCTGGACCGGCTCGGGGGAATTGCCGACGACGTCAGCGACGCCGCGGTAGCACAGCTGGAACGCCTCGGCTTTCCCCTGAGCGACTACCGGGAAATGGTCGACCTGCGCGACCAGCGCCAGGTAATTCTGCAGGCGGTGTCCGCCTTCCTGCACGACCCTGACCCTGACACCCGGCATGCGGCCGCCGTTACGGCCGCGCTGCTCCTCGACACTCCCGACCTGATCCGCCGAGCGGGCCTCCTCCCTTTGGTGACGGTTGCAGCAGCCGAAGCCACTGACAAGCGTCACCGTGTTTGCGCCACCGACGTCCTCGATGCCTGTGCTGCAACGACCGATACCGCGCCGCCAGCTACGAGCAGGCTTTAACGCACCGTCGAACCGATCGCCCGGCTCGAGGTCCGCAAACCCGCACCCCACGAAGCCGCCAGCCGTTCTCACTACAGTGCGTCCGACCAAGCCTTGGGGACTACGCCTGCCTGCTGGATCTTCGCCTGGCCGTTCGCCCTGCCCTCAGGCCGGACCCACTCACGAGCCACCGGCATCTCGAAAAGTTCCGCAGCGACGATCCTCCGGATATCCGCCGAGCCACGTGAGCGAGCGGCTGAGCGAACTCAGGAGGGCAACGGCTCAGTCCGGCTAGGTACACCGATTGACGCCATCGACGGACATCCGCCCAACCCGTTCGGCTCAGCTGATAAGGCCATCCCTCTCGGGTCAGCGGATGCCACCGTCACGGCTCTACGATGCCGCCATGTCGCTGACCGCCGCCCGCCGCGCCGGACGCCGGGGCAGGATCATCCTCGCCGCGGTGCTTGTGACGCTCGTGCTGTTGGCCACGTATCTCACGATCACGCTGCGTTACAGATTGGACGACGGGAACGTCTGGGCCAATCCGCAGGCAGATTCCAGCGTCACTGCGGGCCACGCCACCGAATACCGGTATGTTGCACAGCCTGGCCGCAGCATCGAATACGGGTTCAGCATCGCAAACCGGGGGCCGTTCACGGTCCGGCTGAAGGACGTGGTCAAGGACCACGGTCCAGGCTTCGCCGTTGAACAGGTGCACATGAACATGGATCTCGATCGAGGAATCGAGCGGGGGAAGGCCGCGCTGTTCAGGCCGATCGACATCCAGGCGGGCGATCAGATATTTCTATGGGTGACCCTGCGCTTCTTCGACGACCTCCTCTTGAGTCACCAGATCCCGTGCGCGGGGTTCTCCTTCGAAACCCAGAAAATTCGATTCAACGTCCTCGGGTTGCAGCGTGAGCAAACCGTCCCGATGGGCTACTCCGTCAGCGTCACCACACCTGACGTCGACGGAAGACCTTGCCGCAGCGGCGAGTGACAGGGCGCCTGCCGCCCTGCTCCCCCGGCCAGCCTGCCTGCCGCGGACCCGACCTGTCCGGGTTGCGGGCCGCCGGCAGCTAAGAGTCGGGTGTGAATCAGGGTTGGGCTGCGCCCTCTGTGGTGGCGCTTCCTTGCGGACGGAGTGCGCTCAAGAGACTGTCGAGTTGACCCCAAGCCCGCGCGCTGGCGACGTGGTCAACATAGTCCCGGGACTCGATGATGAGCCCATCGCGGATTCGCATCACGAAGACGCATGGCACCGTGAATTCCTCACCTGTCTCGACAACCCGCCCCTGGTAGGCAAACTCGGCGACGATCACCTCCGGGTCCGCGGTCTCATGAACCCTCACGTCGACCGGCTTACGGTCCAGCGTCCGGCCAACCGGGGGCGTCCCGGTGAAGTGCTCGTGCAGTTCGCTGCGACTACGCAGCGGCGGCGGGTTGAGCGGGTGCATCGGATGAGTGACATGGGTTTGTTCGCCGTACAGGCCGGCCAGGTCTTCGAATGGACCGTCGCAGACACCGTTCACCAGTCGGAGGAAGGTTTCACGTGGGCTACTCATGCCGGGCATCCTTCGAATCGTCAGGTGTCACTTGGGTCAGGCCGAGGACGACATTCGGGGACGGCCGGTGCCCCATCGACGGCACCCTACCGACCTCAGCCCCGATGTGACTGCCCCGAAGGGCTCTACCGTCTCTGTGGTAGCGCCAACGCTGCCGGTACCCCCGCCACCGCACCGACGCGCCCCACCACGACGGCTATGCCGCAACTGCTAGGCGAGCGCTTCCGACCTGCGGCACATCCCGGGCCCAGGGGCCACATCAACCTCTCGCTCACAAGCTCTGGGCAGACGTCGACGTTTCACGCTGTCTCGTGCCCCAGCACTGCGCGCCCGCCTTGTGGATCAAGGACGGGCGCGCGATGGCGCAACGATCAGCAGCAGCTTGATGCAGCCCCGCTTGCGACCGGCTCGTTCTTTGCGGCCGGGGTGCAGCAGGCGCTCTCGGTGGCCTTCTCCAACTGCGGGGAGTCGGCCTTGACGGTGTAGATCTCCCATGGCTCGTTGCCGGGGCCGCGCACCCACACCTTGTCCTGGAGGGCGTAGCAGCACTCGGTGTTGTTCTCCTCCAGGGTGATCAGGCCGGAGTCGGTGAGGCGCTTGGTAGCGGCGCTGACCTCGTCGGTGGTGGACACCTCGACGCCCAGGTGGTCCATCACGGTGGGCTGGTCGGCCTCACCCTCCAGGAGGACGAGCTTCAGCGGCGGGTTCTCGATGGCGAAGTTGGCGTAGCCGGGGCGGCGCTTCGCCGGCTCGACGCCGAACAGCTTGGCGTAGAAGGCAACGGAGCCTTCGAGGTCGGACACGCGCAGGGCGAGCTGGACACGGGACACGGCCATCTCCTTGTCTAGATGCTTGTCGAAGCAAGACCTACGTTGCACCCTGTTTCGAAGTCTGTCAAGCTAGACGAATGTCGAAACAAGAGCTGCCGGTGGTGGACCTCAACGCCGTGGCCTGCTGCTCCCCGCTCGCCGTCCGCCCCATGGACGCCGCGCAGGCCGCAATGGTCGCACCGCTGTTCAAGGCCCTCGGGGACCCGATCCGGCTGCGGCTGATGTCGATGATCGCCTCCGTGCCGGAGATGTGCGTCTGCGACCTGACCCCGGCGTTCGACCTGTCCGGGCCAACCATCTCCCACCACCTCAAGGTGCTGCGTGAGGCGGGCCTGGTGGACTCGGAGCGACGCGGCACCTGGGTCTGGTACCGGGTGAAGCCGGAAGCTTTCCGGCAGCTCGGCGCACTCCTGGACATTTCCGCCGCCCCGGCCGCCAGCAGCGCCCCGTGAGCCTTGCCCTGCCCCGGCGGGCCTCGGCGGAGTTCGCCGGCACCGCCCTCCTGGTCACCGCCGTGGTCGGCTCCGGGATCGCCGCCGCCCGACTCTCCCCCACCGACGTTGGTCTCCAACTCCTGGAAAACGCGATCGCCACCGCCCTGGCCCTGGGCGCGCTGATCCTGACCTTCGGCCCGGTGTCCGGCGCCCACTTCAACCCGGTCGTCTCCGCCGTCGACTGGTGGCTCGGCCGACGCTCCGCCACCGGCTTGGCCGGGCGGGACCTCGCCGCCTACGCCGCGGCCCAGACCAGCGGCGCGATCACCGGCGCGGTGCTGGCTGACCTGATGTTCGACCTGCCGGCCGTGGCCTGGTCCCGCACCGAACGGACCGGGGGACACCTGTGGCTAGCCGAGGTGGTCGCCACCGCCGGTCTGGTCGTCCTGGTCTTCGCCCTCGCCCGCTCCGGCCGCACCGCCGCCGCCCCCGCCGCCGTGGGCGCCTACATCGGCGCGGCCTACTGGTTCACCTCGTCGACGTCGTTCGCGAACCCCGCCGTCACCATCGGCCGGGCCTTCACCGACACCTTCGCCGGCATCGCCCCGACCTCGGTACCCGGGTTCATCGCCGCCCAACTCGTCGGCGGCCTGGTCGCCGTCGCCGCCCTCGCCGCCTGGTACCCCCACGCCGCCGACACCGCCGACGCCATCGTCGTGCCCCACCTCACTCAGGAGACCGAAGCCCGATGAGCGACAAGCCCACCGTCCTGTTCGTCTGCGTCCACAACGCCGGCCGCTCCCAGATGGCCGCCGGTTGGCTGCGCCACCTCGCCGGCGACACCGTTGAGGTTCGCTCCGCGGGCAGCGAGCCCGCCGACCAGATCAACCCCGTCGCCGTCGACGCCATGCGCGAGGTCGGCATCGACATCACCGGCCGGACTCCCGCCAAGCTCACCTGGGACACCGCCGAAACCAGCGACGTCATCATCACCATGGGCTGCGGCGACGCCTGCCCCACCTTCCCCGGCAAACGCTACGAGGACTGGAAACTCACCGACCCGGCCGGCCAACCCCTCCACGTCGTCCGCCAGGTCCGCGACGACATCCGCGCCCGGGTTCAGAAACTCGTCGACACTCTCCGCGCGTAGTGCGGGAAGAAGTTCTTTCTTGCTCGTCACCGCTTTGGAATCGCCAGATGGATACCCAGCGCCTGCCGTGTGGTGACCTCCCGTACCAACGGCCGTGCCGTAACCCTCGCCACCGGTTCGCCGCTGGCCGCCGTCGCCGATGCTTGTCGCCGAGATCCAGATTGACCAGATCACGCCGCATTCGCTCGGCAATCTGGTGTGGCGGGCCTTGGCTAGACTGACGCCGCCAAAGCCCCTGCTTGGCAACGGAGACGGAGGCGGGATGGTCAATCCGCTGTTGGACGCCGAGGATGCGCGGGAACGCCTGGAGGCATGGCAGGCCAATGCCGTACGCCGGGCCGCCGACACGCAGGCCGCCGCTGCCGGCTTGGGCGCGCTGCGGGTCACGGCCAGCGACGCCCACGGAATCGTCGAGGTCACCGTCGACTCCACGGGGGCGATGGCCGACGTCCGGCTCTCCGCGCGGGTGCAGCGCGTGAGCCTGGAGCAGACTCAGCAGGCAATCATGGGCGCCTATCGCAACGCGCGGGTCAAGCTCGCCGAGGCCGCCGCCGAGGTCGTGCGGGAGACGGTCGGCGCCGACTCGGCGACCGGCCGGGCCCTGCTGGCCGGATTCCGGACCGCCGACACCGAGGACTAAGAGGAGCGTTACTGATGCACGGGGGGTTCGAGGTCGACGTCGAGGCGCTGCGCGCGCACGCCACGGCCATGTTGGCCATTCACGACCGCTTCGCCGCCGTCAAGGCCGCGAGCGGCACCATCTTCCAGGCCGACGAGGCGTACGGGCAGCTCTGCCAGTTCTTACCGCCCATCCTGGAGGGACGCCACCGGGACCAGGACAAGGGCGTGGGGATGCTCGCCGAGAACATCCAGCTGCTCGCCGCCGGAATCAAGAAGAACGCCGACGCCTACGAGCGGGCCGAGGAGTCGACTACCGACGGCTTCAACTCCTTCCACTCCGCGACCTGAGCCCGGCCCGGCGCCTCTCATGAGCAACCCACTGGTCGCCACGACCTCCGACATCGCTTCGACAAGCGCCGCGCACCGCGACGGCTGGACCGGCCTGCCGCTCGCCGACGACTACATGGGCATCAAGGCCGCCATCGACTCCGGCAGCTGGATCGACGGCTCAGTCGCGGGCTTGGGCGCTGCTCTCGACGGGGCGGCCATCGCCATCGACCCGTTCAGCACGCTCCTGTCGATGGGCATCGAGTGGGCCATCGAGCAGGTCGAGCCACTGAAGCAGGCCCTCGACTGGCTTGCCGGTGATCCCGAGACCATCGAGACGCACGCCTTGACCTGGGACAACATGGCCAGTGAGTTGTTCTCCATCGCCGAGGACCTCAAGGCGCGGCTGGTCGGCGACCTCAACGGATGGCAGGGCACCGCCGCCGACGCCTACCGCGACATCCTGACCATCAACATCGACGTCGCCGGGATCTTCGCGGGCACGGCCGCTGGCATGGGTGCCGCGACCCGCGGCGCGGGGGTCCTGGTGCAGACGGTGCGGGAGGTCGTGCGCGCCTTCATCGCCGACTGCATCGCCAAGGTCGTGGTGTGGCTGGCCGAGGTGGTCTTCTCCCTCGGCTTCGCCACACCGGTGGTCGCCGCCCAGCTCGCGGTCGCCGTCGTCCGCTGGACCGGCCGCATCTTCGGCTGGCTGATGGGCCTGATCAGCAGCCTCTCCGCCCTTCGCGCACTCCTCGACGTCTAGGCGGCCCTCGATGCGACAACTCATGGCGGCTCTGCGGACCACCGCCGTCCTGGTGGTCCTGTTCGCGGTGGTGGGCCTCCACAAGCACCCCTCAGGCCCCACCCCACCGCACGGCGGTGACGGCGATGGCCCCAAGCGTCCCAAGTTCAACCCCGCAATGATGCCCAAGCGGGTGGGACCAGCCCAGCAGCACGGCATCAAGCGCGCCGAGGAAGGCCGCCCGAAGGACGCCGACACATCCGAGCCCGAGGTACCCAAGAGGACCAACCCCTGGGACGACCCCGAGTTCGCCGACGCCATGTACGACATGGACCGCTTCGGTCAGATGGGCGACGGGGCGATGGACAAGATCTGGGACGGCGACGGGAGGGGTAACGGCGACCACAAGCCCTCGTCCACCGAGCCCAACAAGACGCTCTTCCCGCCCGGCACCACCAAGGAGCAGGTCGAGGGCTGGTTCAAGAGCATCGCCGCCAACCCCGACAGTCGCCCTGAGGCGCGTCCCGGCGGCGACGGCTGGGTCGTCACCGGCACCCGCGACGGCATCACCTGCGTCGTTATCCTGGACAAGGACGGCAGCATCTCCGGCGGCCACCCCATCAGCGGCGAGGGCGTCAGAACCAACCCGCCGGCCTAACCACCGAACCCACGGGAGACCCATGGAAGTCAACGATTACGTCCGGCTCAGCCCTCGGATCATCGACCAGGTCGCACCCAAGATCAGCCCGAAGTACCGGCCGATGGTCCTGAGGGCCAGAGGCGCCGGCGCCTGGGACCACGCGATCACGACGCTCGTCGGCGCCCTGTGGGAGGAGGACGTTGTCATCACCGCAGCGGAGAAGGACGCGCTGCGGGAGCTCACTGAGTACCTCCAGGAACCTCTGACGCGCGTGGAGCAGATCCGGACCTCGGACTGACGGCCGAAAATGGCGGCGTCCGTCGTGGTCGTCCAAAGCCGGCTACGAGGTCGCGCATGATATCCGTGAGCAGATCAGCTATAGCTGGTTGAGGCCAGGCGACGGGCCGCCGGGCGCGAGCACCACGACGTGAGTAACGCCGTCATCCGCACCGCCATGGTCACCGCCAACCCCGATTGCCTGGTCGAATTGACCCAGAGCGCCGTGCCGACCCGCAAACGTATCGACGGACAGTGGATAGAGCTTGGTCAGCCCTTGACGGAGGGCCGAGGCGCTAACGGATAGTGAAGGTCAGCGGGTTCGAGATCCCGAGGCCGCCGTGGGAATCGTGGACCCGCACGGTGAAGGTGGACGACGTGCCGGCCGACAGGGCCGTCTGGAACTGGTAGCGCTGTCCGCTGTTGGTCGGCGTCGCGGCCAGCCGGGTTGCGCCGAGGTACAACTCCACCCGGCTGACGAGGTCCCCGGGATCGGTGTCGGCGACGTCGGCGACCAGCGTGACGGTCGTCGGTTCGAGGAAGTAGGTCTGCCCGCCGGGGGTGCTCAACGCCACCGACGGCGGGTGGTTGGTGCCGGTGGACGCCGGCGTCACCACCGTGACCAGCAACGGCGGCGCAGCGCCAGGCAGCGACTGGTCGGTGCCGGCCGAGACGTACAGCACGAAGGTGGTGCTGGTGCCGGGCTCCCCGATCGGTGGTGTCCACAGCGCCTCGTACCGGTCACCGGTCGTCCTCACCCCCCGGGCCACCGTGACGCCGTCCACCCGGAACGACACCGAGGTGATGCTGTGTCCGCCTCCCACGGTCGCGGTCGCCGCCAGCGGGACAGTTCCCGGCGTGGTGTACACCGCGCCGGCGGTCGGGCTGAGCCAGGTGACGATCGCCGGGTAGTCAGCGACCGGCGGTGTGGTCGTCCGGGTCGGCGTCTCGCTGGGCAGGACGCCGCCGGTGCACGTGACGCCGTTGAGCGTGAACGACGCCGGTATGGGGTTGCTGCCCGACCAGGCGCCAACGAAACCGATGTTCGCGGAGCCATTGGTGCCCAGGGTCGCGTTCCAGCCCAGATTGGTCGCGCTGACCTGCTGGCCCGCCTGGGCCCAGGTGGCGCTCCAGGTTTGCGCGAGCCGCTGGTCGGCTGCGGGGAACGCGAACCGCAGCGTCCATCCGTCGACCAGGTCACCCGAGTTGGTGACCGCGATGTCGGCGTGGAAGCCACCGGTCCACTGGCTGGTGACGACGTAGTTCACCCGACACCCGGCCGCCGCGTTCGCCGCGCTGGCGTGTGAGATCGCGGCCATCATCGCGACCATGGCAACAGCGATGGCGGCCACAGCACTCAGCGACTTCCGCATGGCGCACCTCGCCGTACATAGTTAGATGTCGATGAATATGTCGACTGTCCTGCTGTTCCGCCTTCCTGTCAAGGAACGCACGGCAGTCCTGCCGCCGGCAGGACAACGGACAGCCGGACCGACGGCCATCAGTCAGCCCTGAGCCACAGCGCGGGGCACCCTCGCGATGTGGGCGCTGGTAGCGGCAGGACCAGCTCCTCAACCAGCCCGCAGAACCGCGCGGGACCACAATCAGGTCACTCAGCCGGGCAGGTCCATGGCGGCCCGGACCGAGAACCAGCCGCGCCCGCTCCCCGTATAAGCCGCACACACCGCAAAGCCCGTTACCGATGACGTCGGCAACGGGCCTCTGAACTTCCAGAACTGAGAGCGGGCGATGCTGGTATCGAACCAGCGACCTCTTCGCTCGTCGCCACGCCGCAGGATGCTCACCGAAGCCAGCCGAGGAAGCGTCTGTGCAGCGCACCCGCCGGCACCCAGGTCAGGTCCTCGGAGGCCCGCACCAGCTGCGCACCCAGATAGAGAGCCAGCGAGATCGGAGCATCATCGAACTCAGCGCGCAGCTCACGCTGCCGCGTGCGGCAGGGTCAGGGCGCATCGCAGCCGCCGCAGCTCCAGATCGGCAGCACCGGGCCATGCGTGGTCATGCGCGGCCTCCGAACAGCACCGCCGTCATCGACCGCGCCTGCCGGTTGGTCGCCCAGTCCACCTGCCAGCACGGGTACGGAGCCAGCCGCGACCAGCACGCCCAACAACCGCTGCACAGGCTGCCGCTGCCCAGCAAATGCACGGCCAGGGTCGACTGCTCCGCCTCATTGCTACCAGCGACCTCTTCGGTGTGAACTCTCGGCAAGCCGGTCGGATCGGGTGTCATCCGAGGTCGTACGGCGTGCTGGGGTCGCTTCGGGTCGGGTTCGGTGGGCAGGGTTGCTGTACTTCGCTGCTGTACTGCTCGTCGACGAGGAACTGTCTGAAGTGGGTGCGTATCTCCAGCCAGTGGCGGTGTTCGTCGCAGGGGTGGAGTCGGCCGCAGCGGCATAGACTCAGGGCCGACTCGGCGTGCTTGGTCAGCAGGATGTCCGCATGGGCCACCTGCGCCTTCGCGTACTCCCGAAAGGCTGTCGAGGTGTAGATGGCTCCCATCGGTCACCGCCCTGCCCTGCCCTGCGGGCGTGGCGGTGGTGCCAGAGGGCCTCGGCGACGGCGTCCACGGGGTCGATGTCCCCGGCCGCCAGGCGCTCGCGGGTGACGGCGATCCAGGGTGGCGACGCGGAAGTGGCTTCGCCGCACGCGGTGCGCATCCCTTCCTGGGCGAGTTGGGCCAGCCGGCAAGGGTCGCGTTGGTTCGTGTGCCAGCAGCCGGTGGCCACGCAGAAGCCGGCGCTGTCGGGCCGGTGAGCCTCCCAGAGAGCGCGGGCCAACCGCCACAGCAGACGGTGCTGGCATTCTGCGGGCGGCTCCTCGGGCGGGTTGTCGACATTGAAGGACATGCGCCGACCATCCCGGCCGGCGGTGGGCCGTTCCATGGCCAGCGGTCATGTCACGGTGACATGGGACGGCTCGACCAGTGCGAATGGTCGCCCTAGGCTGTCGATCTGAACACCTTGAGTAGTCGGAACGCGACGCTGGGAGCTGCCGTGAGGCTCGATCCGCTGCGAATACCGGAGGATGCGTGGTCGCACGGCGAGGTACTGACCGCCCTGGCCGCCCGCGACATCGGCGGACTGTTCCGCTGGATCACCAGTCTCACCGGGGCGAGTCAAGGCCGCATCGGGGCCGCCGTCGGGCTGGAAC
Organism: Micromonospora sp. NPDC003944; assembly: GCF_053605225.1. Taxonomy (NCBI): domain Bacteria; kingdom Bacillati; phylum Actinomycetota; class Actinomycetes; order Micromonosporales; family Micromonosporaceae; genus Micromonospora; species Micromonospora sp. NPDC003944. Next base: position 64,663 of record NZ_JBSGIV010000009.1, on the reverse strand, counting down.
AGGGCTACGTCAGCCGGATCATGGCCGGACGCAAGGTCACCTCGATAGACGTCCTGGAGCGGATCGCCGACGGCTGCCGGATGCCCGACCAGGCGCGCACCACGATGGGCCTGGCACCCCGACAGACCGCACCACCCACCGGCCCCGACCGGCGCACCACCAGCGAGCCGGTTCACCGGACCTGGCAGGAGGACGTACGCGGTGCCGCAGAGCTTTGGCGAGGTGACGTGAACCGTCGAGACGTACTCCGGCAGGTGGCCTTCAGTTCCGCCGGCTACACCCTGCCGGCGCTGCGCTGGTTCACCGCCCCCGAACCGGCCCCGGTCACCCAATCCGGCCGCAACACCGTCGGTCAACCCGAGATTGACACCATCCGCGCGATGACCGCGACCTACCGCCAGTTGGACAACCAGTACGGCGGCGGCCATGCCCGCGACACCGTCGTCCGTTGCCTCCACCAGGAGGTGACCCCGCTGCTCACCGACGGCCGCTACGACCATGGCACCGGTCAGCGGCTGCTCGGCGCCGCCGCCGAACTGGCTCAACTCGCCGGATGGCAGGCGTACGACACCGCCGAGCACGGCATCGCCCAGCGGTACCTCACCCTCGCCCTGGACTTCGCCCACGCCGCCGGAGACGACGGCCTCGGCGCGGAGATCCTCGCCGCGATGAGCCACCAGGCCACCTACCTCGGCCACACCACCACCGGCCTTGACCTCGCCCGCGCCGCCGGCCAGACCGCCCGCCGCGCCGGGGTTCCGGTCCTGACCGCCGAAGCCCACGTCATGGAAGCCCACGCCCTGGCCAAAGCCAACGACGAACGGGCCTGCGCCGCCGCCCTGCACCAGGCAGAACAAGCCCTCGACCGAGCCGACCGCAGCACCGAACCGCAGTGGCTCAGCTACTTCGACGAGGCGTACCTGTCGGCCAAGTTCGGCCACTGCTTCCACGCCCTCGGCCGCAACACCCACGCCGAACGCTTCGCTGTCCGGTCCCTGCGCATGGACAACCGATATGTACGCGGCCGAGCCTTCAACCTCGCCCTGCTCGCCAGCGTGCACGCCCAACAGGGCGAACCTGACCGGGCCTGCGCCGTCGGCGCGGAAGCCCTGACCCTGACCACCCAGCTACGGTCCGCCAGAGCCGTCCGCTACCTCCGAGACCTGCAAACTCAACTCGCTCCGCACCGGCGGCTACCCGCCGTCCGGCACTTCACCGGCCGCATCGACGCCACGCTCGGTTGGCGGTGCTGACCGTCACAGCTCTCCCCGGGCCTTACGCGCGACCAGCTCCAGCACCGCGATCACCGTGCCGGCACCGACGATCTCACCCCGGGACACCAGCCCGTACGCCTCGTCGAGCGGAAGCCACGCGACCTGCTCCGCCTCGTTCACGTCCAAAGGTGCGCCGATGTGCTCAGCCTTACGAGCCAGGAACAGGAGGTTCTCGGCGTCGGCAGTGCCGACCCACGGTTGGAAGGACAGCAACGGCTCCACCCCTTGAGGCCGCCAGCCGGTCTCCTCCTCGACCTCCCGCACCGCGCACTGCGCCGGCTGCTCCTCGTCGTCGACGTAGCCACCGGGCAACTCCCACACCCACCGGTCGAACACGAACCGGTGCCGCCGCATCAACAGCAGGCGCTGCTGATCGTCGAGCACCGCGACCATGGCCGACCGGGGAGCCCGGATCACGTACTGCTCAAAGCGCACCCCGTCGGGCAACTCCACCTCGGCGATGCTCAATTGCGCCCGCCGGGTGTCGTCCACGACCCGCTCGCCGTGGATGGTCCACCGGGTCAACTCCGTCGCCTGCTTCTTCACCACCCCGCCAGTATCCGCGCCGAACCCACCACCTGCCGTAGGCGACGCCTCCTGGGCGCACTTCCCGGTGCGACGCCAGAAGCGAACACCCAACGCCGACCCCCGTTGAGGGGATGCGGACCCCATGCTGTCGGCTGCTGCCAGCCGGTGACGGCTCGGGCCGACGAGCAGGGGCCTGGACTCATCGGTTGACGTTCCGTACCGACCCCAATCAAGGCTTCCGGTGCCTCCTTGCTGCCTCGCTGCCTGACATCTCGGCTACACGGTGTCGACTACCTGACACCTGCACGGCTCTGGGCTGACGAGGGCTTGGTCAGGAGCGGTAGCCTCCGCCAATGACCCGACCATTTGACCTGTGGGGCCAGCGAGGCTGGTGCAACCAGGAGGTTGTAGGCGAGTCCAACTACGCCAAGGAGATCCGAGCAACACTCGGGGCGGACTTCAAGTCGTACGGGTCTGAGGTGGAGAAGGATGTCCACCTCATCCCGGAGCCCACCAACCGCTTCGACCAGAACGCTGTCAAGGTCGTCTACGGTGGTCAGACTCTCGGGTATCTGCCTAAAGACCAAGCCAAGGTTTACTCGCCGGCCCTCACGGCGCTCGTCAACCGAGGCTGGACCCCTCAGGTCCGAGCCCGCATCTGGGGACGGGATGAGGAAGATTGGGACGGTCGACGGCGACCCCAGTTCGTGGGATCGGTGACCCTCGACCTCGCTGAACCGCATATGATCGTTCCAGCGAACATGCCGCCGGCCGACCTGCATGTGATGCTTCCTCAAGGCCGCGTCGTCCAGGTGACGGGCGAAGAGAAGCACATGACTCACTTGGCTCAGCTGGTGAGCCCGCAGGGCGAGTGCTGGATCTATGTGACGTTGCACCAGGTTGAGGAGCAACGGGCTCGATCGACGCGAACGCTGGTAGAGGTTCGAGTCAACGGCGAGCCCGCCGGCACCCTGAGCCCCGCAACATCAGCCGAGATGTTGCCGGTGCTCTCCCACCTCTCGGAACTCGGCATGTTGACGGGCGCCCATGCAGTCCTCAAGGGCAACCGGGTAAAGGCCGACGTCACCCTGAACGTATGCAAGGCCAGTTCGCTGACTAATGCGTGGTTGGATGCGCCGCCAGCGGCTGAAGGAGCCCGGTCAGCACAGCAAGCGACCACAGAGAGCCCAGGGCACGATGTTGCCCCGGTGCAGCAATGGCGGTTCGCCGTTCCGCCGGGGTGGCCGCCCCCGCCCGTAGGTTGGGTCCCGCCGCAGGGCTGGCGTCCCGATACGTCGTGGCCTTCCGCGCCTGATGACTGGCAGTTCTGGGTACGAGCCTGAGAATCTTCTTTTGCCTACCCTTCAGTTCAAAAAACTTCAGGTAAGAGTCTTCCCAACGGTCTGCCGGTCGGGCTGCTCACGCTTCACCACCTGGGCAAACGTCGTCACCAATGTCGTCGCTGGTCCCTCAAGATCGCTCTCCGACGACCTGGCGACGACCTGGACCTGCTCCTCATCGACGGACTCGCGAGCCGGCGCACCCGGCCGCTAGATGCGTGACCTACCCTGGATAAGGATCGAACTTTGCGCTGGCTGTACGGAGACAGAATTACCACTCAATACGATAACGGCGCCTTCGAGAGTGGGCCGATTCGACTCAATGTGGATGATATCGCCGAGATCATCCTCCTCTTTCGAGAAGTCGATATTCAATCCCCTAAAATCACGTGCGCTACGCTCGGCCACGGCATCGACACATATCGCGAAGTATCCGACCTGACAACCGCTAGCGTCGCCGAGGTTTATCAGGTGCGCATTTCAGGCGAAATCGACGCGGCGGAACAGTCGAAATGGACGATTCTCGGCTTGCATATTTCTCCCGATGGCCTTCGCATCGAGTCGGTCCTCGCACCTCCTGAACGGCGCGAGCCTATGGCCAAGGTTCTATCGAGAATCAAAAACATCGCACAGCAGGCGCCACGTGGGTCTTTGCCCGCCCAGCGAAAAGCACTCCTTGTAACTTCGCTAATCAACATCGCGATACTCGCCGCCCTTATTATCTGCTGGACATGGCTTGCGTTTAGTTGGAACAATTGGGCTGGCCGAGTTATGGCAGCAATCGTGGTGGCAATCGCCTTCAAAACTGCCATGGCTCACAGCGGGCCTTTCGAGGCACGATTCCGTCGGAGCCCAAAGCGATGGTGGCTTGATCAACAGTCGCGGGCAGAACTCTATAAAGAGCGAGCGAACACCCGGCGAGACATCCAGGTTGGCCTGCGCGTTGGCCTCATAACTGGCATCGCCGGCACCACGCTGGGTGCACTTCTAACGGCGCTTCTCGAAAATTAAGAGTAGGCATAAATATTACAATTCCGCCGCGAGCACGAACTACCGTCACCCACCAGCCGACCGAAGTTCACAATCCCGATGCTTCTATGAATGTCAACCCGGCGACTCCTTGACCGCCAACCAACCAACACGATTCACCGATTTTGCCTAGCAGGCGTGCCCGACAGCGGCAAGCTTCCACGCAGGTCCATAGTCGTCCTGCGCCCGTCGCACCCGTAGTCACTCAGTTAGTCACTCGGGCTGGCGGCACTCCGGGCGGGAGAGTTCGAACCCTAGCGGCCTCGGGAGCCGCTGAGCTTGCGGCCATCAGTGGGTCTCTGTCTCTCCAAAGTTGCGCAAGAGATCAGTCGGAGATCGGCCACAATCTTCGTGAGCACCAACACGAAGGGTAAGGTAGCCGTCACATCAACTGCATCGGAGGGGCCGTGGGGAGAGGTCTGCCCAAGCGATATCAAGCCGCCTGGATTCTCGTAGCCATCTTCTCCTTGATTGCGTTCTGGGCGGTAGCACTATTCGAGAAGGACTGGTACATGGCTGGCTGGACCTTCTCAGCGGCCATTGCAGCCCCGGCCTGGTTGTTCGCCTTCGAGATTCCAACACGCTGTGGCGTTCAAACCCTCGCCGACAAACCCTGCCCCAATCCGACAAGAGGCACTCTCTTTGGCTGCCCACAGGCAAAGGGGCACCTGTGGGCAAAATTCTTTGCAAGGTTCGGCGTTCACCGCCAGGCCCTACCTACCGAGCCACGTCGCATTCCTACGTCTTCAGGCGCTGCGCAGCAGGAAGAGGCGATTCCTACGACAGTAAGACTAGAAGGCAGCAGGCGGGACACAGCGATGCTATGGCTGGCAACCCTTGCGACGTCATGCGCGATTGTATCGGGAGCAAAAGACCTTACGGATATGCTAAATTCCTGAGGCCAAGCGCTCTACAAGGCGTGCGGCAACCGCCGCGAATCGCAGTGCCCGGACTGCGCCTGGGTCTACGCCGATGACGCCTACCAGGTCGTCCGCTGTGGCCTGACCGGAGGCAAGGGCGTACCCGACTCCGTCGGCCGGCATCCGGTCGTCTTCGCCACCTTCACCGCCCCGTCCTTCGGCGCGGTTCACCACCGGCACGTCGCTCGCCATACCTGCGCCTCCCGGCAGCGCTGCAACTGCCGGCCCGCTCCCTGCCGCGCCCGACGTGCCGCGGCACCTGCGAGTGTGCCTGGACTGCTACGACCACGAGCACCAGGCCGTCGGGACTACTTCTCCAGCGAGCTATGGCGGCGCGCCAAGCAGGCCGTCGAACGTCCCTCGCTGCGACCCGCGACGCACTCAAGCGACTAGGGATTCTCTCGGCTGCTGACACACCAGTCAGCCAGGCCGGGCAGCGGTGCCGCTGGTGCTCCTTCAGCTCTCGCCAGCGTTGACGTCTGGCAGGTCGAGGTAGGCCAGCAGCCGCAGGACTCCGGCAAGGTGTTGCAGGTCGTGCCAGAGCACCGGCACGTCGTCTGCCGGACGGCGCAGCAGTGCCCGTAGCTCTGCCACGTCGTCACTGCACTGCCCGACGTCGATCCCCGATTCCGGAACGTCTCTCAGCTCGAACGCGGTCTCCAGGTCGACGTTCCAGTAGAGATTGACACCGACGCCCGAAAGGTCGATCTCCGCGCCGAACCGCTCCTCCACCTTGTCCAGCAGCACGCCGCACACCCGGCGGAGGTCTTGGACCCTCAACACGTCCGTCACGTTCACCGCCCTCCCGGCAGCGCCACTCACCCCGACTGCTGCACAGGCAGCAAAAAGGCCACCTCCCGAACCCGGGAAGCGGCCTCTGACCTGCTAAGACTGAGAGTGGGCGATGCTGGTATCGAACCAGCGACCTCTTCGGTGTGAATGAATGCCGGGCGATGGCCCTGACCTGCTGTTACTCGGTGTGACCTGCGGCGAGGGTCGACAAGTTGTAGGCGCTTTTAGGCGCTTTCAACATGGCATATCAAGATCGTGACTCACCAGCGACTCACGGAGTCGGGCGGCAGGCGCGACGCATATTGACAAAGCGGCTACTCTCCATTCCGGGGGTCGCGCCCCGAAGATCGCTAGGTGGCTATTCGTGGAGTTGGCGCGTCGTTGAGGTCCTGGCAGAGGCTGGGGTGGCCGAGATGCGGCGGTTGCAGCTCGCTGAAGTGGTGCGGATGACCTGAGAGACGCCCCGTCCATCAGGTCCGCAAGGCGCGACCCCCACTGCACGTCTACGAGCCGGACGCCCTGGCCCGCTTCATCGCCGCCCGCGCCCGGTCGAACCGCTCTTCCCGCGAGTGCAGATACCGCTGCGCCGACCGCAGGTCCTCGTGCCCCATCAGCGCCATGATGTCGTGCACCGGCACGCCCTCGTCCGCCAGCCGCGTCCCGAACCCGTGGCGCAGATCGTGCGGCGTCGGCTGCGGATCGGCCAGGCCGGCGCCGGCGACAGCCGCCCGGTACGCGTGGCCCTTCACCTTCTGCCGCTCCGGCAGCCCGTGCAGCGCCGGCGTCCACACCCTGCGGTGCCAGTTCGAGTAGCGCAGCGCGTCGCCCTTCTCCGAGGTGAACACCAGCCGCGACGGCCCACCCTTGGGGAACACCCCGGCCACCTCCCGCGCGGCCAGCTTCGCCGCGGCGACGCCCTTCACGAGGTGCTCCCCGTACGTCACGGTCCGGTTCCCGGCGGCGGACTTCGCGTACGGCCGGGTCGTGCCGTCGCGCTCCATGACCCACGCGATGTGGATCCGGTGCTTGCGGGTGTCGACCATCTCCGGCGGGATCGCCGCGGCTTCCTCCCACCGCATGCCGGTGTCGGCGATCAGGTCGACGAACAGCCGGGCATCGGGCCGGTCGGGGAACATCCGGTCGAGCGCGTCGACGAGCAGCCTGTCCTCGGCCGGGGTGAGGATCCGGTCGACGTGGGCGTTGCGCTTGGGTCGGCTGACGCCCCGGGCCGGGTTGTCGCGGATCAGCTTGGCTTCGACGGCCAGGTCGAGGACGGCGCGCAGCACCCCGACCGCACCCTCGATGGTGGCCGCGCCGACCGGCGGCTTGCACCCGGGGCAGGTGTCCCGCCGGCGGCAGTTGCTCTTGTGGGTGCTCTCCATCTCGACGACCCACGCGGTGACGTCGGGCTTGAGGATCGACCCGACGGGCACTTTCGCCCAGCGGGGTTCGACGTGCACCCGCCAGTGGGATGCGTCGCGGCGGCGGCTGGCTTGCTCGAGGCGGCGACTGCTGGTCCCCCACTTCTCCCAGCACTCTCCCACGGTCTTCTTGCCGGCGCGCGGGTCGATCCAGTCGCCCTTGCGGATGTCGGCTTCGAGGTCCCGAGCCCACGTCTGGATGGCGCCCTTGAGGCGGTGCGACTCGGTGACCCGGTCGGGGTCGCTACCTTCGGGCAGCCTGACGGTGGCTGCCCACAGTCCTGAGGGCAGCTGGCGAATCCATGCCACGGGTCAGCCCTCGCCCGCCTGATTGAGCCACCACTTGACCTCGTCGACCTCGGCCTCTGAGCGTCGGCGGCGCAGCTCGAAGAGGCGTTCGCGGAGGCGCTCCTTGACGTGGTCCGGCTCGTCGCTGTCCTCAATGACCTTCAGCGCGGGGTCGCCGGGCTCGTCAACGCCGTACAGGTGCGGTTGGCGCAGCTCGCCGTGCTGGTAGTAGCCGACCCGGACGAGCAGCTGCACGGGGACAACGTCGAACGTGCGGGCGACGAGGCGGACGCTCTCTTCGGAGACGTCGACTTCCTGGTCGAGCCAGCGACTCACTGACCTGCTGTTGATGCCGAGCCTACGGGCGAACGGCTCCTTCTTCCCGCGGGTGTGGGTGGTCATCAGTTCGCGGATGACGTCCGCCCACGCTGCACGGTCGATGGACCTTTCGCTGCTCGCCACGACCAGAGGATACGTGGCGTGCGTGCCCGGAACCATGGGTGTAGGTGCCTGACCCCCCAGGCGTAGACCCCCGTTCGGCCTGTTCGTCATGCGCGCGTTGCGTCGCTTACGTAGCACTCGCTGTGACATACGGGCACCGTACTCGGGCACGTAAGCCCGATGCCAGTCATCCGAACGGGTGATTCCCGGGCATCCGTGCCCGAGTTTCGTTGACGGGACCTCACCTCGGCACTAACGTCCAGACACATGAGCCCAGACATGCAAGCCCGACTTTCCTCACCGGAGTCGGGCATCCGCGCGGGCGTGTTGCTCCGGAGCGACAGGTTCGACCTGATGACCCGGGTCCTCGGGTGCGGGAGTGATCTCGCCCGGGCCCGGTTCTTCCACCTCGACCCGAAGACGCTGTGGAACGCCCGGCAGGGGCGCGTGGGCGAGAAGTTCATCGCCCAAGTGCTGCTGGTGCTGACCAAGCACGAGGCCGAACTGGCGCAGCTTGGTCTCTCCCCCGCCTTCGAAGAGCTCTTCGAGGTCCGGCAGAAGACGGCCGCCTGATGGACCAGCTGCTGAAGGTCACCGAGGTCGCCGCGCTGTGGGGCGTCGACAAGCAGACCGTCTACCGGGCGATCTGGGCCGGCGACCTCCGCTACGTCGACCTGTCCGCACCCGGCGCGAAGAAGGCCCGTATCCGTGTCCGCCAGTCGGCGGCCGAGAAGTACACCGAATCCCGAGAAAGCGCAGGTAAGGCCGCATGACCCACCCGCCCGCTGGTCCGTCAAACCCGCCGTCGTCCCCCGGTCCGGGGCGTAGGCCCGCCTCGCCGCTGTCGATGGAGGCCCGGCTCGATCGGTACTTCGCGCAGAACGGCGGGGAGCGACTGACGCCGCGGCAGAACCGGCGCGCGATGCACAAGGCCCGGCGGGCGTCCCGCAGGGCGACGGCCTGATCTGAGTTTCCGGCCCGTCCGGGATCCCTACCCGGCGATCGCTACGACCGGGCGGGCCGGACCGCACCACCCCGCACAGCAGAAACGCGGGCCACCTCTGTCCAGGTGACCCGCGCCGACCGACCTCACACCAACTCCCGAAGGAGCCCAAGGTCGATGGACACGAACAGTACCAACCGCAAGGCCGTCGAGGACCTGACCGTCGGCGAGCACGTCTCCGACAACACCGGCGTCCACGAGGTGGCCCACAACCTGTCGTACCGCAACGGGGACGGCAACCCGATGCGCGCCCTGACGTTCAACCCGCTCGGCGCGGGCGACCCGTGGGTCGGACGGTACGCCCAGGGCGTGAAGCTGCACCTGGCCACCGACGACGAGGTGCGGGAGTTCCACGACACCGGCCGCCGGCTGGCACTGGTCAGTGCATTGCATCAGCTGGCCGACGAGATCCTGAGTTCCCGCCTGCCGGTGCCGACGTACAGCCTGAGCGTGCACGGCGGCGTTCACACGCGAGCGGACCTTGAGCGGTGGGCGGCGCACCTCGGCGTCGATGTCCGCATGGGCGGGACCGACGCCGACATCCCGGTCGTCGACACCACGCGGAAGGTGGGTCAGAGCCTGACGCTCGGCGTTTACTTCCAGAGCCCGGCCGAGCCAAAGCCGGTCGTCAAGCCGTTGGAGGTCGACGCGGCGATCGCCGCCGCGAAGGCGCTGGAGCCGGAGGACACGGGCCGGGTTGCCGAGTGCGGCTGCCACATCTTCCTGGACCCGCTGGAGGACGCCGAAGAGGTCATCCACGACACGGCCTGCCAGAACTGGTACTTCACGTTCGGGTCGACCCACGTTCACCCGGACAGCCCGGCCATCAACCCGGAGGGTGGAAGGCCGCTGGACGACCGCTTCGTGGTCATCCGGGGCACTTACGAGATCGCCCGTGCGCTGATGGAGCGGTTCTTCGGCCGGAAGTGGTGCGACCAGTACGAGTCGATCGACCGGGCGGGGGTGGAGCGGTTCGGCTTGACGGAGCTGCGGCGCCGGCACTGGCCGAAGCCGGCGGAGTTTCCCGGCTGCCGCACCGGGCTGTGCACGATCTCGTGGCACAACCACCCCGCGCCGGCCGCCAGCGACGAGCAGTCGGGGCGGTGAGCGGCGATGCGTCCACTCGCACCCTCCGACCGCGAGGCCCTGGCTTTGCGCTGGGCCAAGCTACGTACGGCCTCACAGAAGGCCGAGGCCGCGTCCGCAGCGTGGAACGCCCTGAACGACGCGCTGATGGCGAAGTGGCGGGCCGACGGCCTGGACGACCTGGCGATCAGCAAGGTCAAGCCCGTCAACCTGGGGCTGAATGACGCGTGGGGCCTGTACTCGTTCTTCGCGGGCGAGGTGCAGCGGATCTCGGCGGACATTCAGGCGGAGCTGGCGTACCGGCAGCTGCTCGCGATGGGCGAGGACGAGCCCGCGCCGTCGTGGCCGGCGGCTGCTGACCGCACGACGCCGCGCCCGTCGTACCGGCCGCGTCCGTTCGCGGCGGACGACGACTCGGCGTTCGGCGGCCTCGTCGAGCCTGGCCCGCTGGTCGACAAGGCGCTCCGGGACACCAACTCCCCGACCGGATCGAGCCCGTCCGGGCTACCCCACGTCTCCGGTCCGGTCGGGGGGCAAGCAGGGCGCGGCGGGCACGGGGGTGCCCGCCGCGCCCACCGGGGCGGTGCGTGATGGCGCAGTTCGATCGCATCGACGGCGGGATGCACACCGCCCGCGTGTCCGCCGCCGAGCAGGACCGCATCCACCGCGAGGAACGGGAGACCGACGCCCGCGCCTGGCTGCTCCGTAACGGTCACGACGACGTCGCCGAGATGCTCGGCCTGGTCGAGCCGGAAACCGAGTCGCCGGACCCGAAGCGCCGCAACGGCCACAAGTTGGTGACCCGATGACCGCGCTCATCAACTCGCTGGCCACCGTGGTGATCCTCGCGTGGGCGTTCTCCGGCGTCACCTACCCGGTCGCGAAGCTGCTCGGCCGGGACGTACCGAGCTTGGCACGCCACCTGTACAACGAGCTGCGGCCGTTCTACCTGCCCGCCGTGGTGGTCGCGTTCGTGACCGCCGGGATGCTCGACGTCGGCTGGTGGCGGTGGGTGAACCTCGGCTTCAACCTGTGGAACTGGTGGTCGTTCCGCAACTTCGACGATGACGACGACAGGTGGAAGCGCCGCCGGAAGCGTCTCGCTGAGCGGGTGTCCGTCTCCGCCGGTGGCCGCCTCGTCGTGGTTTCGGACGGTGCGCGATGACCGGCACCACGCAGGTCCTCTACGTGCTCCTGGCGCTGGTGCTGGTCTTCGGTACTGCCGCGATCGTCTTCGCCTCGCTGTGGGCCCGCGCCCACGACCGGCGCATCCAGGCCACCACCACCGACCCGGCGCGACCCGACGGCACCGCCGACCGGGCTGCCGTAATCGCCCAGGCCGTCGACGACCTCGCGTCGTGCCTCGCCGCCGAACGGTACGGCCTCGGCCCGACCGAGGTGGAGCGGCTGTACGCGCAGCTCTACGCCGGCCTGTCGACCCTCACGCACGGCCAGCTGGTGTCGGCGCTCGCCGACGCGCTGGAGGCCGACGCCGACGAACGCCGCCGCGTCCTGGTCAACCAATTCCGCACCCTGCCCACCCGGGAGAACTGATGAGCCTGACCCAAGACCTGCTGACCGCTGGCGCGTTCCTGGTGCCGATCGGCGCGGCGGCCGTCGGCCTGCACCTGCTCGGCCGCCGCGACCAGAGCGCCAACGAGTACGACCTGTGGGCCCCGCACGACGACGAGCCGGCGGACGAGCTGGTGCCGCGCCGGCACATCCCCACCACCGTCACCCTCGACAACTCCAGCGCGACGTTCACGCCCCGGGTCCGCCCGGCCGCCACGTGGCAGGCGGCGAACCCGTCGCTGGGCCGTCGGGTCCGCCCGGACGCCGCGCTGACCGGCCCCGTCGGCCTGGCCGCGTGGGAGCCCGAGCCCGTCCGCTGGGGCGGGCCGACGCCGCCCCTGGCCCGCGCACTGCTGATCGAGCAGGCGGTACCGACGCTGTCCGACGCGGCCGTGCGCGGGATCGCCCACGACTACCTGCGGGAGATCGGCGAGGCCGAGCAGGCCCGGGCCGGCATCCGGCCGGTCGTCTCGCCGGCGACGGCCCGGGACTTCACCGGCGCGTTCGCAGTCTTGGCGGTGGCCTGATGCGCGACCGTAGCCCGCAGGCCGACCGGACCGCGCTGGACCTGGACGCCATCGAGACCCGCGCCCTCGTCGCTACGCCCGGCCCGTGGAAACACTCCATCGGCACCGTGCGGGGCATCAACGGTATCCACGAGCACGTGGTCGCGGACCGCCCGGTCGACGGCTTCGACGTGATCGCCATGACCGGTCGCATGGACGAGCACCCGCGCAGCGTCCTTGAGCGCCCCTACAACGACGACCAGTGGGGACGCGGCACCGGACCCACCGGCCTGATCGTCGCCGTGATGGTGCTGCTGCTCATCGTCCCCGGCGTCGTGTGGGCGGTGCTCCTGTGACCGCCCCGACCCGCCGGCGACCGGCCGTCAGCCAGATGGACGCGCGGATCCTCGCCCTCGTTGCCGCCGGTCGCACCACCCGCCAGATCGCGGCGGAGCTCGGCCGCACCACCGCCGGCGTGCAGTCGCACCTGTCGAAGCTCTACCGGCGGATGGGCGTGCAGAACGCACCACACGCCGTGGCCGTCGCCATCAGCGCCGGGATCCTCACGGTGCCCAACCAGAAGCGAGCAAACCAGCAGTGAAGATCGTCCGGAAGAACCGCGGCCGTAACCACTGGTACGTCGACGAAGACACCAGCACCAAAGTCGACGGCGTCACCACCATCAACGGCAACGGCCTGCCCAAGCCCGCACTCATCAACTGGGCCGGCGACGCCACCGCCGAGTACGCCATCGACCACTGGGACGAGCTGGCCGCACTCGGCCCGGCCGCCCGACTCAAGGCGCTCAAGGGCGGCCGGTACGCCAGCCGCGACGAGGCCGCGAACCGTGGCACCCAGGTCCACAAGCTCGCCGAGCGGCTGATCCTCGGCGAGCAGGTCACCGTCCCGCCCGGCCTGGAGGGCTACGTCAAGGCGTACGTGGACTTCCTCGACACCTTCGACGTGCAGCCCGTGCACCTGGAGGCGGTCGTCTACTCGGAGACGCACCGCCACGTCGGCACCCTCGACCTGATCGCTGATCTGCGGCTACCCGGCCTGCCCGAGTACGACGACGTGGAGCGCACCGAGGACGGGTACGTGCGGGCGCTGCTCGACATCAAGACGTCCCGGTCGGGGATCTTCGGCGACGTCGCCGTGCAGCTCGCCCCGTACCGCTACTCGGAGTTCCTGATCGCCCGGAACCCGGAGGACGGCGAAGAGCAGGTCATCGAGATGCCCGAGGTGTCGTGGACCGGCGCGGTGCACGTCACCGCGAAGGGCTACGAGCTGCGGCCGGTGCTGGCCGGCCCGGACCAGTACCGCGACTTCCTCTACATCCAGCAGGTCGCCCGGTTCTGCGCCGAGTCCCGGGACCTCGTCGGCGAGCCGGTGATCCCGCCGACGACCACCCGGTACGAACTGGTCGCCGCTGCGGCTGCTGACGACGAGTGGGACGCCGCCGAGTCGGAGCGAGCGGCAGCCGAGGCGGGGGCGGCGTTCTGATGGCCGACCCGAAGACCCTCAACGAGGCGCTGGCCGCCTTCCAGGTCGATCCGCCTGTGCTCACCAAGAACCGCGACGGGCAGGTCGGCAACCAGCGCACAAAGTACGCCGACCTCGTCCAGGTCAACAAGCAGGTGCTGGCCCGCCTCAACGAGCTGGGCGTCATCTACACCACCGCGCCGACGCTGCTCGACGACAACAGGTTCGTGCTCCAGTACGAGCTGCTGCACGTGCCGTCCGGCGAGAAGATGGGCGGCCGGTACCCGCTGAAGCTGTCGGAGAACCCGCAGCAGATGGGGTCGGCGATCAGCTACGCCCGCCGGTACGTGCTGCTGGCGCTGACCGGGGTGGCTGCCGAGGACGAGGACGACGACGGTCAGGCCGCGTCGGGTCGCAGGTACGCGCAGCGGGCGCAGCAGCCGCGACAGCAGCACGGCGACGACCGGCCGACCGCGCAGCGGGCGGCTCGGCAGGCTGGCGGGCCGGCCCTGCCGGGCGAGTCGAGCCCGGGTGCCGGCGGGATCTCGGAGGCGCAGTCGCGCAAGCTCCACGCCTGCCTGCGGGAGGCCGGCATCAGCACCCGGGACGAGGCGCTGCTGTACATCTCCGACGTGCTGGACAAGCCGATCGAGTCGACGGCGCAGCTGTCGAAGTCGGAGGCGGCCCGGGTGATTGACCGCCTGGAGCGGTTCATCGCGCAGCAGGAGCCGGGCGGCGGTGAGGACCAGTGAGCCGGGGCGCGCACGCGATGGCGGAGCGGACCGCCCGGGCCCTCGACATCGTCGAGCAGATCGCCGGCCGCACAGGCGACCCGGCCACGGCGCAGCTCAAGGCGATCGACCTGATGCTCGACCCGGTCGCGCCGGCGACCATCCCGGTCATGCTGGCGCTGCTCAGCGAGGCGTGCAAGGACCTGGCTGAGGCGTCGGGTCGGCCGGTGGCCGAGGTGGTGGCGGGGTGGCGCGCGTCGTCGGCCCGGTACATCGACATGGCCGAGCGGGCGCGCGGTGATCTGCCGTGACCGAGCTGCGCATGATCGGCCTGGACCTCGCGCTCGCCGCGGCCGCGATCAGCTGGACCCACGACCACCACGGCCAGGCCGCACTGGGCTGCCGCACCGTCTACACCGCCCGGGTCAACCGCGACGCCGTTGACCACAACCGCATCCACAAGGTCCTCGAATGGGTCGCGGCCGCGGCGAAGAGCCGCCCGCACCTGGCGGTCATCGAAGGCACGTTCACCCGTGGCGGTGGGAGCGACATTCCGCTGATCGGGTTGCGCACAGTCGTGACCCACTGGTTGTGGACGCAGAAGATCCCGTACGTCGATGTTGCCCCGTCGACGCTGAAGGTCTGGGCGACGGGGCACGGCGCGACCACCGGCGACAACAAGGTCACCAAGGACAAGGTCAGAACGGCCGTGGTCGCGACGTACGGCCGGCTGATGACCATCGACCCGCGTGACGACAACCAGTGCGACTCGGTGGCGCTGCTGTCGCTGGGGTTGGCGGCGTACGGGCAGCCGCTGGTCCGGATCAGCCGGTCGCAGCAGACGCGGGCGCTGGCGGTGCCGAAGTGGCCGACGTTGGCCACCGAGTCCGGGCCGGTGGTGCCGGTATGAGCGCACCGCAGATCCCGCCGCACGTCCTCGCTGACGTGGACCAATCCCGGGCCGAGCTGACGGAACTGGTCGGCGCGGTCCGGGAGCACACCGACGCGTTCGTGTGCGAGATGCCGGGCTACTGCCCTGGCGAGCAGGTGGCCGTGTTCGTGCACCGGATGCCGGCGGACCGGCAGCGCGCGCTGCTGTACATGGCGCTGGCCGAGCTGGTCGCCCTGGACTACGGCGCGCCGGTGCACCTGACCGAGGCGGCGGTGGCCGCCCTTGATGACAAGCCGAAGAGCAGGGGGTGGTGGTCGTGGCGCCGGTGACGGGGCAGGCCGCCGTGGTGGACGCGGGCGCGTGCGGTGAGTGCGGGTGCGGGCAGTGGAACCACCGGCTGGGCAAGAAGGGCTGCAAAGACCCGGGCTGTGGGTGCGGGAAGTACGAGCCGCCGAAGGACGCGCCTGCCGAGCCTGAGCCGTCCGACGCTGAGGTTGAGGCGGCGGAGACGGCCCTGGATCGCGATAAGCCGTGCTGCTCCGAGGGCCCGGACGCGCCGCACCACCGGGAGTGCCCGGTCGGGGAACGGCCGACGTTGGTGGTCGACCCGGGCAGTCCGGTGCCGGGTGTGGTCGACGTGCGTCCGGACGACACGGACCCGGGTGTACCCGTGGGTGGGTTCGAGCCGGCCGAGCCGGGGGACGCCGACCTGCCCGTGGCCGTGGAGCCGACCGACGACGAGGTGGCCGACGAGATTGACCGGGCCGAGGCCACCGCCGAGATCGAGCGGCTACACGCCGAGCTGGCCGAGATCCGGTCGGCGTTGGGCGTCGACGAGGTCACCTCGCCCATGGAGGCGATCCGCGCGTTCGGGCGGGAGATCACCCGGCTGACCACGGTCCTCGGTGATCGGACGCGGGAGCGTGACGGGTTCGAGGTGCAGCGGGACCAGGCGTACGAGCGCGTCGACGAGCTGACCGAGCGGGCGAGGCGGCTGCGCCGCGAGTTGAACGGTGCGAACGCCGGCCGGCTGCACGCCCAGGACGCCCTCGACGAGGCGATCCGGACCGGCACCACGGCGGCCGCGAACGTGCTGTTCCGGTACGACGCCGACCAGTGCACCACGGAGGGCTGCGGGAGCCGGTACACGGTGCCCGTCGACCACCAGCACCCGCTGACGCCGGTGACGGTGCTCGTCGTCCGCCGGGAGGTGCCCGGTGCCTGACGGCAAGCCGAACCCCGGATCGCAGGAAGCACACGACGGCGGCTGCCTCTGCCCGGTGCTCGACAACAACCACGGCAAGTTCCCGCCGTACCCGCCGGACGGCTGGTGGATCCGCGAGGACTGCCCGATGCACCGCCTGCCGGTGGTGATCCCCGGTGCGTAGGTGGCTGGCACGGCTGGTCGACGCCGAGGTGCGCCAGCTCAAGGCCGAACTAGACGAGGCCCGGCGCACCCGCGCCAAGGCCATGGCGGCGGCCGTGCGCTGGCACGCCGTCGCCCAGATCCACAAGGCCCGGGCAGACGCCCTGGCCGCTCAACACCGCACGAAGGAGAGCACCACCGGATGACCACCAACATCAGCTCGGCGTGGACCAAGGAGTCCCGGCCCCGCAACGGGCTCGTCGCGATCGAGGACAAGCTGGTCAACGACAACCTGCTCGACGCCGCGTACTGGGCTGTCTGCCGGGTCGAGCCGAACTTCTACAAGGTGTCGTCGGAGGACGGCAGCAAGACCCCGACGGCGAAGATCGCGCACATCGAGGTCGTCGAGGACGAGGCCGACGTTGAGGTGGTGCGGTCGCTGTTGCAGCGGCGGTTCAAGGACCGCACGGGGATCGACGACGCGCCGCCGGCGACGTTGTTTGACGCCGGGATGGGCGGCGGCGAGGACGGTGCACGGGAGGTGCCGGAGGCGTCCGGGGAGGAGTTGCTGGCCGAGCACCGGGAGCGCAAGGCGGCCGAGCAGGCCGGGGGCGTGGCCACGCCGGCGTTCTCCGACGGCGGTGAGGGCCAGTGACCGGGCCGGAGCACTACCGCGAGGCCGAGAAGCTGCTCCAGGACTGCGGGTTCAACACCGCCGAGGACGCGTCCGCCGCAACCTCCGACGCGGCTACGAGCAACTACCTGGCCGCCGCTCAGGTCCACGCCACGCTCGCGCTGGCGGCAGCGACCGCCATCAACGACCCGGACCCGAACGGCACCGGCCAGCCGGACTGGGCGACGAAGGAGTGGGAAGCAGCGGCGTTCCCGGACCCGCTCGACACCGAGGATGGCCCGTCGTGACCGCCCCGACGATGACCGTCAGCGCGCTACAGGCCCGCGTCGACCGGGGCGTCGTGTGGCTCGACGAGCACATCCCCGACTGGTGGCACGCCAACCGGCCCAGCCAGGGCTTCGACTCGGGTGGCCCGATCGACCTCGACGAACTGTCCATGAAGAACTCGTGCTACTGCGTCCTGGGTCAGCTGAACGGCAACTTCTACCGCGCCACGATCAGCCTCGACGAGGCGGTTGCGTTCGGCTTCGACGCGGCCACCATGCCGATGGTCAACATCGCGACCGACGAGTGGCGGACCGCGATCGCCGACGAGTTCGACGCCCTGACTGAGCTGTGGTCGCGGATCATCGAGCAACGCCGGGCGGAGGTGACCGGCCGTGGCTGACACCCAGAACCGAGGCCGGCTCCTCACACCCGGCGAAGTCGCCGCGATCTTCCGCGTCGACCCGAAGACCGTCACCCGGTGGGCTGCCGCCGGCCGGCTCCACGGCATCCGAACCCCGGGCGGGCACCGCCGGTTCTACGAGGCCGACATCCAGGCCGTCCTCACCGGGGAGCCGGTCGAACCATGACCGAACGCGACGCGCTCTACGAGGCGCTTCTGACCGAACGATTCGGGCCGCGACCGACCCCAACCGTCCGCCCAGTACCGCTCTCCCTGCGTCGCAGTGACGCCGCCGACCTGTTCCGGGTCGGCGGCGTCATCCACAGCCCACCCGGCCCGCGCCTGGACGACGACGTCCTGCGGATGGCCGGCTACGGCTGGTCGATGGAACAGATCGCCGCGCTCATCCAGCGCGACGAGGTGTACGTGGCCCAGGTCCTCGCCCGCCACGGGCGGGGTCCGGCCCTCGAGGAAGGACTGGCGGCATGACGGCACCGACCCTGACCGCGCCGACGGACACCGGCGTGTGCGGCACCCCGGCGGGCCGGCAGCGGCACCGCCGCAACGGGGAGGACCCGTGCGACCCGTGCCTGAACGCCCGCCGGGGCCAGCAGCGCGGGCACTACGCCGTGCGGACGGCGCGGCGCCGCAACCGCCCGTTGGTGACCGCTGAGGACCGTGCGGCGGCAGCGAAGGCACCACGGTTGACGTCGGGGATCCTGGCCGGCCGGCAGACGTCGCACGACTTCGCGCCAATGCCGGTGAAGACCGGCGTGGGAACGCTGTGCGCGGCGTGCTGGGGCTGGCGGGATGACCCGAGGCACCCGGTGCTCGGCGGTCCGGTGGTGGGTCGATGAGCAGCCGGTTCGTCATCCGCCCACTCGGCCCCTGGCTCGGCCCCATCACCAACCCCGCAGCCCGCCGAGACGCCCGACGGTTCCGCGCCGACTGGCAGGACACCCTCGACATGCTCTCCCACGAAGCCGAGCTGCTCGGCGCACAGACCGTCGTCCTGCAGGTCGACGTCACCGAGGGGGAGATCCGCCGCGACGGGATGCTCCGCGCCAACGCCCGGGTCAGCTTCCCCGGTGTCCGTGTGGCGATCGACAGCCGCCACGGTCCGCTGACGTACGCGACGGACCAGTACGACTCGTGGCGGGCGAACACCCGGGCGGTCGCCCTGTCGCTGGAGGCGCTGCGCGCGGTCGACAGGTACGGCGTCAGCAAGCGGGGCGAGCAGTACCGGGGGTGGACGGCCATCGCGGCGAACGCGGCGGAGATGACGTTGACGCCCGACGAGGCCGCCCGGGTCTTGGCCGACGCGTCGGGTGTCGACGCCACCGAGTTGCGGGGCAGCGCCAAGGCGGTTCAGGCGGCGTACCGCCACGCGGTCCGTACGGCGCACCCGGACGCCGGGGGAAGAGCCGACGTGTTCCGGCTGCTGACCGCTGCTCGGGACGTGCTCGTCGGGGGCCGGTCGTCGTGACGGACCTGCTGATTGCTTCGCACGACCAGGCCGTGCACGCCATCCGCGAGCACGTCAACCAGGACGGCGTCGACGAGCTGCTGCGCGGCGTCGTCCTCACCGTCGTCGAGGTCCACCCGTCGTACCCGTCGCCCACCGGCAAGCCGGAGCCGGACTGCTGGTCCTGCGAGGGCAAGGGCTGGTTCGAGCGCGAGGGGACCGTCTGCGACGGGCTGCTGGCCCGCGTGGAGATGGTCCGGGAGCACTGCCACTGCCGGTGCCCCTGGTGTTCCGGGTGCGACGAGCCGCTATGCGACGGCCCGTGCCCGACCGTCGAGGCGATCGCGCACCGCCTCGACCTGATCCCCGCCGAACTACCCGAGGGAGACACCCGCCCGTGAGCCGCATCGAGATCGAGGCCGGGGGTCGGCGGATCGTCGTCGAGCACGGCGGCGAGCTGGAGCCGATGAAGCAGGCCGCACTGGAGCTGTGGGCCGCCGCCGAGCAGGTGCCGGACCGGCCTGGGCCGGCGGTCGGTTTCCAGGCCGACCGGCGGTGGACGCCGGAGGTGCTGCCCACCAGCCCGGGGCGGTACGGCGCCCCTCCGATGGCGCCGGTGACCGCTGGCCCATGACTGACGACAGCGTGCGGGCGGCGGTGATCCGGCACCTCGTGCCGCTGCTGATCCGCGCCCGCCGCATCCGCCCCCGCCGAGCCCGACTGCTCACCAACAAGCTCAGGAGACACCGATGACCGAGAAGCCGTACACCGACGCCGACATCGCGCACCTGACCGCCGCAGTCCGCGCCCGCATCGGATGGCCCATCTCCGCCGGCGAGGCCGGCACGATCGTGACCGTCGTCTTGCAGGAGCTGGCCACCACCGGCCGACTCGCCCCCGTCGACGACGACCCCCGCCACATCATCGAGTTCCGCCCCGCCGGGTGGACCATCAAACACCCCCTCGCCTGCCGGCCGAACCTCTTCGCCTGCCCCTTCAACCGGGCCGCCCTCGCCCTCGACAGCCCACCGGCCAAGTACGGCCGGTACGTCGTGGACCTGTCCGACGAGGGTGTCAGCGGGGACCTCGTCGTCGGCGACCGCATCGGCCCGGTGGAGGGCTGAACGATGACCGACCACATCCGGGCCGCAGCCCGCAACCTCGCCGCACGCCGGCTCCGGCAGCCCGTCGAGGACTACGAGGCCGTCGCCGCCCACCCGGCGACCACCGAGGCCGACGCCGACGCGATCACCGCCGAACTGGGCCGGCTCGCACAGGACATCCTCCCGCCCTCGCACGAGGCCGTGCAGCGGATGCTCGACGACGCCAGCCGCGCGTTCGTCGTCGCTCGCCCGGGAGCCGAGCGGGTCGAAGTCCTCAACGGCATGCTCGCTGGCTGGTACGCGGCCTGGCCGTCCACGGCGGTCACCGACGAGCACGACGGCATCGCCCGCCACCTCGCCGCCCTGATCGACGCCGCCGAAGCCCGCGCCGTCGCGTGCCCGTGCCTGCCCGGCGCTCCAGAGCACCGCCACGGCGTCGGCGGTTACGCCCCGGACCACCCACACACCGACCCGGGTGATGGCCGCACGGAGTGCGTGCGATGCGGTAAGTACGTCTGGCCGGTCATCCACTCCTGCAAGGGAGTCCCGGTCACCGCTGCCGCCCGAGCCCGCTCCGAACCGCCGTGCTTCGACTGCGGCCAGCAGGAACCCGACCACGTCGACGGCCGGTGCCCGCAGTACCGCCCGGCCGAGCGGGAGGGCTAACCGGTGACGTGCGACGTGTGCGGCCTGCCCGACCTTCACCAGGGCCAGGGCGACGGCATCGGGTCCTGCGACTGCCCGCGCTGCGAGTGCGGGGCGGCGCGCGGCTCCTACCTGTGCGACTGCGTGTTCGACGAGTGCGACGACTGGGGCAACGGCGACGACGTCGAGTGGCCTGACGACGAGCTGGGCCGCCCGGTCGTCACCGTCGAGCTGCCCGGGATCAGCCGATGACCCACCGACTCGCAGGCCGGACCTACCTCGAACGCGGCCAGGCCGTCACCGTCATCTGCGGCTGGGGACCCGGCGGCGGACCCCGCAACGTGTGGATCCGCCGCGCCGACGGCACCGAGGTCGTGCGCCCGTTCCGAGGCCTCCGCAAGCCGCCGGAGGTGAGCTGACCCGTGACCCAACAGGCGGCGCTCATCCACCAACCCGGACGCGGCGGCATCTGGCGCAAGTACCTCCTGCTCCCCAGCCGCACCATCAACGCCGCCCCATGGCTGGACGCGTACGCCCAACACGCACCCGTCGGCACCTGCCGACCCTGCGGCGGCTACCTGTTCCCCGGACCGCCCTACCGCCCCTCCGGCAGCCGCCGCGACTTCTACCCCGCCACCTGCGCCACCTGCAAGCAGGACACCGCAGCACCCGGCCCCTGCCCACGCAAGAAGAGGAAGAACGCCTAATGCCCTGGGTCAGATTCGATGACCAGTTCCCGCTGCACCGCAAGGTCGGCGGACTCAGCGACGCGGCGTACCGCGTTGCCTCCGAGGCGATCTTCTGGTGCTCGCGGAACCTCACCGATGGTGTGATCCGCGCGCACGAAGTCAACCAGATCCGCCCTCGCGCCGAACGCAGTGTCGGAGAGATCGTCGGCCGGGATCTGTGGCACCACGCGGCCGACGTCGAGGCCTGCCCGAACTGCTCTGCCCGTCTCGCCGAGGCCGGCCGGCCGATCCCGCCCGACGGGTACGTCGTGCACGACTACCTGGGCTTTCAGCCCTCCCGGGCCAAGGTCATGCAGGAGCGAGAGGCCAAGGCCGAGCGGCAGCAGCGGTGGCGCGACAAGAAGCGAGGCGGACCGAGAGACGCGTCTGTAGACACGTCGCGAGATGCGTCTACACCCCGTCCTGTAGACGCCCCTGTAGACGCGTCTGTAGACGCCCCTGTAGACCCTGCCCCGTCCCCGACCCCGTCCCCGCCCCGAAGGAAGCGGGGACGGGAGTCCCCGGGAGATCCACCGCCCGCCGCACGGCGGCAGGCGCCCGGCGGTGGATCAACCCCACCCGCCACGAACGCACCGTCGAGCACCGACCCCGACAACCCCGACTGGCGCACCCGCCCCGCGTTCGGCGCACCCCGCGAACCCGACGAAGCCGAACGCACCCGCAGCCGTGCCGCCGCGGTACGCGCCGCGATCCCGCCCCGCAGACGCACCCAGCCGACCGGGCCAACGGCCCTCGAACGCCTCACCCAGCTCGCCGACAGCATCGACCCGAACCCGACCCAGGAGGCATCGTGACCGTCACCCGCACCCGCGTCCGCACCCACCCCGCCGCCGGACCCGCCAAGCCCCACCGCAAGCCCGCCGAACCGATGCTGCTCGACCCCACCCGGTGCGCCTGCCGGAACCCGACGCTCGTCGCCACGTTCCGCGCCGAGCAGCTCGTCGCCCTGGAGCTGCGGCACCTCCGGACGAATGGGTGCGTGTACCCCGCCCAGCCCGTCGACGTCGAGTCCTGGCTGCTCCCGTGGTGACCGTCGAGCCGGTCTGGCCTTGCGGCGCCTTCCAGCGTGACCTGCCGCCGGGGACGAAGCCGTACCGGTGCACCGAGCCGTACGACCACCCCGGCGACCACCTGGTCGAGATCGACGGTCGCGTTGTCGCCCAGTGGCGACGCCTACCCCGCACCTGACCACCCGCACCACACGAGAGGCCCCGCGTTGACCAACCCGCACCAGCTGCACGCCACCCGCGCCGCCTGGTCGCTCGCCGCCACCCGCACCACCCTCAACAACGCCGTCACCAACGAAGCCGACATCCGCCGCGCCGAAGCCCGCACCATCGCCGCCGCCGGCGCCATCCAAGCCTGGCGACCCATGCCCGGCCCCACCAGCCACGGCGGCCACGGCGACCTCGTCGGACGCACCGCCGTGTCCACCCTCGAACCCGAGTACCGCGACGGCCAGCTCGCCCGCCTCGCCACGTCGACCACGGCAACCCTCGCCTGGCTCGCCAACGCCCTGCGGCTCACCCCCGCCGGTGACCCGCTCCACGCCCTGGCCGACGCCGCGCCCACCCTCCGACCCACCACCGCCCGAGAGATCACCCTCTGGCTCGACGAAGCCGACCAGCGGATCCGCGACGCCCTCCACTGCGACCCCGACGGCCACCCGCTCACCGGCGTCCGCTGCCCACGCTGCGCCCGCCGCCAACTCGCCGCCCACACCACCGGACCCCGGTCGACGTGGACCGTCACGTGCACCACCAGCTGCGTGTGCACCGGCCCCGACTGCCCATGCACCATGCCCGAACGCTTGGCCGACGTCCCCCACATCTGGGGCCCCGACCACCCACTCACCACCGCCCTGACCAGCGCAGCATGAGGGACAATCGAACCGTGGACAGCGGCACGACCGGGCAGCCCGGCAACGGATGCGACGACCCCCGCGCCATCCACCCGCACTGGTGCGGCTTCTGCGGCGCGGTCGAAGTGTTCAGCGCCGCCCAATGCGCCCGCCTCCGGTTCGTGCCCCCCTGCCCTCGCTGCGGCGAGCGACAGTGGCGCAGCGAGATCGACGAGCTGACGGCACCCGACCATCGGGAGGCGACCGAATGACGGACGAGTGGATCCCCGCCAACGGCGACCACTGGGGCACCGCACGCATGATCGCCACCCACCTCGGAGGCGACATCACCACCGCCATGATCCGCAACTGGGCCAAACGAGACGGCCTCCCATCAGCCAAGATGCGCGACAGCCACGGTCGACCCGAAGTCCGCTACCCACGCCAAGCAGCGACCAACATCGAAGCCGCGAAGTGGCTCAGCGGACGCGGCCGCAAGCGCCGACTTGACGAAACGATCAAAGCCGCCGCATGATTTGATCACTCCGAACCGGTAGACGAACCCTGCCCAGAAACAGACGACGGCCTGGTCGAGCGCATCGCTCCCAGGTCGTCTGCCTATCCGGCGGAGGTGGCCATGGCACTCAAGGTCTGCTCCTGCACCGGATGCCCAGCCCACCCCGGCAGCTGCCCCGAACTCACCACCACCAGACGCTGCACCGCCTGCACCACCACCGTGGACAAGGCACGAGGCAGCCGACACGACCGCGGATACGACGCAGCCCACACCCGAGAACGGGAACGCTGGCGACCCCACGTCGAACGAGGCGACGTCGACTGCGCCGCACCCACATGCGTCATGCCCGAACGCCGCATCCAACCCGGACAACCCTGGGACCTCGGACACACCGACGACCGCACCACCTGGCGCGGACCCGAACACCAGCCATGCAACCGAGGATGGAGACGCGACCGATGAGCGACCAGCCCACCACCACGGCGCCCACCATCGACACCGCCCTGGCCAACGCCAGCCGCCTCCTGCACGCCGCCGAGCTGGAGACCAACCACACCACCATGGAACGGCTTGAGAAGCTCGCCGACTAATGGGTGTCCATCGCCGGCCTGCTGGTTCAACGCGACCGACCCTGAGCAATCTCACCCTCCGTCACCAGGGGTGGGGGGTAACCCCCAAGGGTGATCATGAGCGGGACCGCCGGGGAGGGCGCTGTCCGGTCCGGCGGGTTCAAACGACGTCTGCCGTCACGCAACGTGACGGCAAGCCGAGGTGCCGCGCAACGCGGACCGAGGGAGCTGATCGAACATGGGAAGTGGCGGAGCGCGCGCCCGATCCGGGCCTGCACCTGATCCGGAGGCGCTGCGTAGAGAGCGCGGCACCGATCCTGGCTGGCACGTCCTGCCCGCTACCGGCCGGCCCGATCCTCCGCCGGAGTGGCCGCTGCCGGATCCGGCCGACCGAGAGCTGCAGCTGTGGAAGACGCTGTGGGCGAAGCCGCAGGCGACCCGGTGGGAAGTCCTCGGGCAGGACCTGGAGGTGGCGCTGTACGTGCGCCGATTCGTGGCCGCTGAGCAGCCTGGGGCGTCGTCCTCGGCGGTGGTCGTGGTGCGGCAGCTCGGTGAGGCCCTCGGCCTGACGATCCCGGGTCTGCTGCGTAATCGCTGGCAGATCGGGTCGGCGGAGTCGCGCCCAGCACCGGCGGTGACGGGCACCGAGGGTGCGGCGCAGCCTGCGGCACGGGGCGCATCCAAGGGGCGCGAACGCGGACGACTGACGATCGTCAAGCCCGATGACGAGTGATCACTACGTCGTCGACTTCCCGACTTTGTGGATCGCACCGGCGTGGATCGAGGCCCACTGCATTCAGCCGACGGGATTCCGTCGCGGTGCGCCGTTCGAGCTGTACGACTGGCAGATGTGGTGCACGCTCAACCACTACCGGGTCAAGCCGACTGCGTACTGGCGGCCTCAGAGCCCGATGCTGGCCACGGCGTTCCATTACCGCCGGTCGGTGATCATCGCGCCGCAGAAGGTCGGCAAGGGGCCGTGGTCGGCGGCGGGCATCGCGCTTGAGGGAGCTGGGCCAGCCCTGTTCCGGGACTGGGCGGGCAAGGACGACGGGTACGCCTGCGCGGATCACGGCTGCGGGTGCGGGTGGGAGTACCCGTACGAGCCGGGCGAGCCGATGGGTATGCGCTGGCCGACGCCGCTGATTCAGGTGACGGCGTTCTCCGAGAAGCAGACCGACAACATCTACCGCGAGGCGCTGCAGGCGATGATCCGTCTCGGCCCGCTCGGTGACCTGATGCGCGTCGGTGAGGACTTCATTCGGATCGGCACTGAGGGTCGGATCGACACGGTGTCGTCGTCGGCGAAGTCGCGGCTGGGGAACCCGGTCACGTACGTGCCGCAGGACGAGACGGGCGTGTGGACCGACGCGAACGGCATGCGGGAGGTCGCCGAGACGCAGCGCCGGGGCCTGGCGGGCATGGGCGGCCGGGCGCAGGAGACGACGAACGCGTTCGACCCGGCGCAGGATTCGGTGGCGCAGCGCAGCTACGAGGCGGCGGCGGAGGACATCTTCCGGTTCTACGAGCCGCCGCCGGCGAACCTGTCGTACCGCAACCGGCGGGAGCGGCGACGGATCCACCAGATCAACTACGCCGGGTCGCCGCACGTCGACGTCGACGCGATCGACGCGGAGGCGGCCGAGCTCGCGGAGAAGGACCCCGCCCAGGCGGAACGGTTCTTCGGCAACCGGATGGTCTACGGCGCCGGCACGTGGCTGGATGGTGACCGGTGGGACGCCCGCGAGTGGCTGCGCGCTCAACCGGCTGGTACGCCGGCGCGGGTGGTGCCGGCGGGAACACCGGTGGTGGCGGGGTTCGACGGCTCGGACACCGATGACTGGTCGGTGATCCGGCTGCAGACCGAGGACGGCTACCAGTTCACGCCCCGCTACGGGCCGGACCGGTTGCCGTGCATCTGGGATCCGGCGCAGCACGGCGGTCAGGTGCCGCGCCTGGAGGTCCGGGCCGCGTGGGACGAGATTGTGGACACGTACAAGCTGGTGCGCGTGTACCTCGACCCGCCGGGCTGGAAGACGGAGATCGACGAGCTGGCCGAGCGGTACGGCGAGCGGGTGTTCGTGCGGTGGGAGACGTACCGCCTGGTGCAGATGCACGCCGCGGTGGTGCGTCTGCACACCGACGTCACGAAGACGGGCACGACGTTCACCCACGACGGCGACCAGACGATCGCCGTGCACGTGCGGAACACACGCAAGCTGCCCCGGCCGTCGCAGCGGTACGTGCTCGGCAAGCCGTCTCAGGCGCAGAAGATCGACGGCACCGTGTCGTCGGTGCTGTGCAACGAAGCCGCCGGCGACGTCACCGCGGCGAAGGCATGGCCGCGGGCCCAGTCGCGTCAGGTGCTGGTGTTCCGATAGCCGAAGGGAGTTGACCGGGTGGCCCTCACCGAAGACGAACGTCGACTCCTCAACGGGTTGCAGATCAAGGTGGGGCGCACTGCGCGCCGTAACCGGGTGCTGGAGGCGTACTACGACGGCGAGCAGCGCGTCGAGCAGCTCGGCCTGGCGATCCCGCCGGAGCTGCGCCGGTTCTTGACGATCGTGGCGTGGCCAAAGACATACGCTGACGAGATCGCCGCCAGGACCACCCTGGAGGGGTTCGAGCTGCCGGACGCCACTGACGCCGACGACGAGCTGTGGCGGATCTGGCAGGCGAACGGCTTGGATGCGGAGTCGAAGCTGGGTCAGCTCGACGCGGTCGTGCGGGGCAGTGCCTTCGTGGTCGTAGGCGCCGGTGACACGGACACGCCGGACGCCCCATCTCCGGACGGCGGCGACGATGACCGAGAGCGGTCGGCGGAGATTCCGCTGATCACGGTCGAGTCGGCCGATGAGATGGCCGTCGAGCTGTCCCCACGTACGCGTCAGCCGATCGCCGGCGCGAAGTTCTACGCGGAGGATGGCACTGCGCGGGCCACGTTCTACCAGCCGAACGCGACGACCTGGCTGGAGCGCAGGAATGCTGCGTGGGTTGAGGTCGACCGCGACGAGCACCAGCTGGGGGTTGTGCCGGTGGTGCCGCTGGTCCGGGGCGCTCGCCTGTCGAAGCGTGACGGCCGGTCGATCTTCACGGCCATCATCGGCTTGACCGACGCGGCCGCCAGGGCGTTGACGAACGGGCAGGTCGCCACGGAAGCACTCGCAGTCCCGCAGCGATGGGCAGCGGGGCTGTCACCGGACGACTTCAAGGACCCGAAGACCGGCGAGACGCTCCCGACCTGGGAGGCGTACTTCGGTGCGCTGTGGGCGTCGACGAACAAGGACGCGAAGTTCGGTGCGTTCTCGGCCGCTGACCTGTCGAACTTCGACTCGATTGTCAGTCTGTACGCGAAGCTCGTGTCTGGTGTGTCGGGTCTGCCGATGCGGTACCTCGGCCAGGCCACGACGAACCCTCCGTCGGCGGAGGGGATCCTGGCCGACGAGTCGCGGGTCATCAAGCAGGTCGAGGACTTCCAGACGGCCCTGGAGGCGTCCTGGGAACGGGTCATGAAGATCGCGGTCCGCTTCCGTGACGGCCGCTGGGACCCTCGGATGGAGCAGCTGGAGACGCAGTGGCGGTCGGCGGCGACCCCGACACGGGCGCAGGCGGCCGACGCGGCGGTGAAGCTCGTGCAGCAGAAGATCATCCCGCGTGAGGCGGCGTGGGTGGATCTCGGTTACTCGGCGGCCAGGCGGAAGAAGCTCGCCGAGCAGTTCGCGGCCGAAGAGGCGCGAGACCCGGCCCGCCGGATCGCCGCGGCGCTGGGCGCGGGCCGCAACGGCCTGACCGACGCCGGCGGCGCCGAGCAGGACGACGAGGTGGTGCCGGCCGGTGCCGGCTGAGCAGATCGCCCTCGACCACTACCGGCGTCGCAGCGAGCTCGTCGACGCGCTCGCCGACCTGGCTGAGGGCCTGTGGGCGCTGGTGGACCCGGGCGACATCGCCCGGTCGTGGACAACACTGCTGGTCGACCTGCTGGTCACGGTCACCGCGACGCAACTCGCCGCGGCGCGTACCGCTGACGGGTACCTCGACGAGGTCCTCGATGCGCAGGGCGTCGACCCGGCCGCTGACGGGCAGCTGGTCCCGGCCGCGCTCGCCGGCGTCGCGTCGGACGGCCGGCCGATGGCCAGCCTGCTGTACGAGCCCGCAATCGGGGCTCTGGCGGCGATCGGCGCCGGGGTCGACGTCGACGAGGCGCTCACCATCGGCGGGACGGCGCTCAGCACGATGGTCCGTACGCAGGCGGCGGACGCGGGCCGGGCCGCCGATCAGGTGGCGCTCGCGGCTCGTCGACGGGCTGGCGGGTACGTGCGGATGGTGGTCGGCCGGACGTGCGGCCGGTGCGTGGTCTTGGCCGGCCGGTTCTACGGGTGGAACGCCGGGTTCGACAGGCATCCGCGCTGCGACTGCGTGCACGTGCCCGCCGGTGAGGACACCGCCGACGATGTCCGCACGAACCCGCGGGCGTGGTTCGACAGCCTCGACGAGGACGAGCAGAACCGGCAGTTCACCGCCGCCGGCGCCCGGGCGATCCGCGACGGGGCCGACCTGGCGCAGGTTGTCAACGCCCGCAGGGGCGCGTACGGGCTGACGCCGGCCGGCGCTCGCCTTACCGCCGAAGAGGAACGGCTGCTACGCGGTGGCCGGGACATCGGCCGCCTGGAGGCCGTCGACGTGTTCGGCCGGCAGTTGTACATCACCACGGAGGGCGTGACGACCCGAGGGCAGGCCGGTGTGCGGCTCGGCGCCGGCCAGACCGGTGTAAAGGCCGACGGGGCCCGGTATCGGTCGGCGCGGCCGCCGCGGCTGATGCCGGAATCGATCTACCAGATCGCGGGCAGCCGCGACGAGGCGCTCCGCTTGCTGAAGCGGTTCGGCTACATCCGATGACTCCCGCAGCGCAACGCTGCGGGCCTGACCCCGCAATGGAGTCCGACAGTGCGAATCCACCTCCCGGCCCTCGGACCGGACCTGCCCATCCACCCGTTCACCGGTCTCACCGCGATCGGACTACGCCGCAACGGCGACCCGATCTGGCCCATCAAGGGCGGATCCGGCGAAGGCGACGACGACACCGGCAGCGGTGACGACGACGAGACCGAGGACACCGGCGGCGACGACAAGGACGACGACGGCAACGCCGACGACCTGCGCGACGCCGGCAAGCGGGCCCTCGACACGATGAAGGGCCAGCGGAACACGGCCCGCGCTGCCCTGCGCCCGTGGACCGCACTGGCCCGCGAGCTGGGCGTGAAGACGCCCGACGACGTCAGGGCCCTGATCGCCGCCAGGAAGACCGGCGGTGACGGCGGTGACCAGCCCGACCCGGAGCAGATCCGCCGGGAGGCACGGGCGGAGGCGCAGCGGGAGACGCTCAACGACCGGGTCCTCGACAAGATCGAGGCGAAGGCCCGCAAGTTCGCCGACCCGGCGGACGCGGCGGCGCTGCTGCTGCGCGAGCACGGCGTCGACGACTTCGTCGAGGGCAACCGGATCGACGGCGACGCGATCGCCGAGGCGCTCGACGAGCTGCTCGAGCGTAAGCCGTACCTGGCGGCGGCCAGCGGCGAGCCGAAGGCCCGCAAGCCGAAGCCCGACCCGTCGCAGGGCAGCCGCGGCGGCGCGAAGCCGTCCGCGTCGGACCGGGCCGCGAAGCGCCTCGAACGGCTTGGTGTTCGCAAGCCCAGCACCACCTGATCCACGCCCCGGGGCGCCCATGCGTCGGGGTCACCACCCAGAGATGAGGGATCACACCCATGTACAGCGATCTTGGGGTGACGAAGACGACCCGGCGTGCCGGCGGCCCCACCTGGGCCGGCGACTTTCCGGTCGACTGCGCACCCATCACGCTCGACGCGGACGCCGTCCTGGCGGTCTACACGGACGGCAACATCCCGTCCGGTGCGACCCTGGCGCTGGTCACCGCGACCGGCCGGTACGCCCCGTACGGCGGTAGCACCGAAGAGGTCCAGTCGGTGTCCATCACCGGCACCCCGACCGGCGGCACCTACACGCTGACCTTCAACGGTCAGACCACCGCGGCGATCCCGTTCAACGCGACCGCCGCGCAGGTCCGCACCGCCCTGGAGGCGCTGTCGAACGTCGGCGCCGGGAACGTCACCACGACCGGCGGCCCGCACCCGGGCAGCGCCGTGGCCGTCACCTTCACCGGCACGCTGGCGAACACCAACGTCGCGCAGATGACCGCGAACAGCGGCAGCCTCACCGGCGGGTCCAGCCCGACCGTGGCGGTGTCCACGACCACCGGCGGTGGCACCGACCTCGGCTCGAACGGCACCGAGACGGCCAAGGGCTTCCTGCTCGGCGACAAGCAGGTCCGGGCCGGCCGGAACGTCGACGCCTCCCTCTACTACCGGGGTCGCGTGTACGAGGACCTCCTGCCGTCCAACGGTGGGTTCGACGCGCAGGCGCGCACCGAGCTCACCCCGAACATCTACTTCGACAAGGTGGGTGCCTGATGGCCACCATGGCTCTCGAACTGACCGATCCCGAGGAGCTCACGCTCGCGGCCCGGCAGATCCCGTTCCCCGGCGGCATCCTGCAGCGGTGGCTGCCGGCCGTGACCCGCCGCGACCACCGGTACCTGTTCCGCCGGTCCGCGCGGTCGCTGCGACGGGCGATCCCGTTCCGGCCGTGGAACACCCCAGCCGTACCGATGGACCGCGGCGAGATGACCGAGGTGACCGGTCGGATGCTGCCGCTGTCGGGCATCCTGTGGCTGTTGGAGGAGGACTCCCAGCTACTCGACGCGGCGCGTGCCGCCGGCGACGAGGACGCGATCGCCGAGGTGTTCGACCAGGACCTGCTCACCCTTACCCGGGGCGCGCTGCAGCGCCTCATGCTCGCCCACGGTGAGGCGATCGCCTACGGGAAGGTCACGGTCGGCACGCAGGCGGCGCCGGAGAACCGGCTGCAGCTCGGGTCGGTCGACTTCGGGATCCCGGCGCAGCACTTCTTCACGGCGCCGACGCTGTGGAACGGTGTCACGCCGGACATCTTCGGGCAGATGGACGCCCACAAGACGGTGTACAAGACCACCACGGGCGGCGAGGTCCTGCCGGGTGTTGGCATCATCAGCACCCGAATCCTGAACGTGATGCTGAAGGACACGGACTTCCGCAACGTGTTCGGGTCGCTGCTCGGTGCCCCGCCGTCGATCGGGGCGGCGAGTGTCCGCCAGGCCCTGGCCGACCGGGAGCTGCCGCGCCTCATCGTGGACGACACGATGGTGCCGGACCACACCGGGAAGATGACCCGCGTCCTGCCGGACGACCGGATCGTCTACCTGCCGGAGGAGCCGGGCAACGAGGGCGGCATGCCGGTCGGGCAGACCCAGTGGGGCACCACTGAGGAGGCCAAGAAGCTGATCCGAGCGCAGGCGCTGGGCGAGGACAACGCCCCGGGTCTCGTCGCGGTGGCGATGGAGTCGGAGAACCCCGTCCACACCGGGACCATGGTCGCCGGCATCACGATGCCGGTGGTCACGGACCCGGACCTGATCATGTCGGTGAAGGTGCTCTGATGGCCACGCTGAGGGAGAGCACGCACGTGCGGCACCCGGAGACGGGTGAGCTGGCATTCCTGATCGCTGGTGGTGACGTACCCGAATGGGCGTCGCCGCTGGTCGGCGAGCACCTCATCGACGGCGTCTCTGCCCGTCCCGGCTCGGTGGCCTCTGCTCCGGAAGACCCGGCCGCCGAGGTGGTCCGTCTCCAGGCGCGTATCAACGTGCTGAAGGCCGCCATCCCGTCATCTGCCGCGGGCGAGGGCGCGGATGCCGCCGGCCGGGACGGCCCGCCCCCGAAGGGCGGAGCAGGATCAGGCGCTCCGACGTGGCGTGAGTACGCCGCGAAGAAGGGCGTCGACGTTGCGGAAGACGCGTCCCGAGAGGACGTGATCGCCGCCCTGGAGGCGGCCGGCGTTCCCACCGAG
Organism: Micromonospora sp. NPDC003944; assembly: GCF_053605225.1. Taxonomy (NCBI): domain Bacteria; kingdom Bacillati; phylum Actinomycetota; class Actinomycetes; order Micromonosporales; family Micromonosporaceae; genus Micromonospora; species Micromonospora sp. NPDC003944. The sequence continues at coordinate 31,844 of NZ_JBSGIV010000009.1, read as the reverse complement.
TAGCAGGTGCTGGGCCGGACGGCACTTCTACCCGCTGTCCGGCCCACCTGTCGTCGATCGATCGAAGGGGCGAGCGATGGCTGATCTGTTCGAGCTGGCGCAGCTCGCCTCGTACATGCAGAGCGACCTGGACCAGGCGTCGGCCGAGTTGGCGCGCGCGCTGACGACCACGCTGATCCGCGCCGAAGTCGGTGCTGAGCGGTACGACGCGATCGTGGACCTGTCGCCGTTCCTGTCTGTCGCCCTGGAGGTGGCTCGGCGGGTGCTGCTCAACCCGGCCGGCGTCCGGGCGGAACAGGTGGACGACTACTCGGTGACGTACGCGACGGAGTTCGTGGCCGGCGCCGCGCTGACCGCGGCGGAACGCCAGCTGGTGCGTTCTATCGGCGGCCTGCCGTCGTCGGGCGCTTTCACGATCCGCCCAGCGGCACGGCCGGTGGTGGTGAGGGACTCCGCGAGATGGTGGCCGTGAGTCGCGACTGATCCCGGGCCAGGGTGCCCACCAAGCACGTCACGTAGGAGGGGGCTGTCGTGGCCACCAGAATCTCGACGGCGGCACGGAATGCCGCCGCAGGTGCTATCGCAGGTCTTCTCGATGCCGGCGCGGGCGCGGGCACGATCAAGGTGTACTCGGGGTCGCAGCCAGCCACGGGGGACACCGCCGAGAGCGGGACTCTGCTGGCCACGTTCACCCTGGCGGACCCGGCGTTCAGTTCCGCGTCGTCCGGGGTGGCCACGCTGGCGGGTACGCCCAGGTCGACGACAGGTGTCGGCGCGGGTACGGCCGGCTGGTTTCGTGCCGAGGACTCGACTGGCGCGAACGTGCTGGACGGTTCCGTGACAGCGGCAGGCGGGGGCGGCGAGCTGGAGCTGTCAACCACCACGATCTCCGTTGGGCTGACCGTGGAACTGACGTCCGGCGCCGTGACAATGCCCGCGTCCTAGTTCCGGGGGGTGGCACGGTGTCGACCCTGGTCAACTCGTTCGAGGGTGGCAGTGCTGGCGCGGCCGTCACCACCGGGAACAGCGGCGCCGCGTCGGGGGATGCGTGGACGCTGGCGACGGATACAGCGGGCGGGACCTGCGTCTACAGTTCGACCGGTTCAGCGCACGGCACGCTGTGCATGTTGACGACGCTCGGCGCGACCGGTGGTGCGCAGCGGCGTGGGTGGTCGGTCAACGCCGGTGACTCTGCCGCCGTCCAGCACTTCCGCTTCTACCTGGACCCCGTCTCAGTCGTCGGTACGGTGTCTCCGCTGCGGGGCATGAACCTGACCAGCTCAGGACAGCGGTTCAGGGTGCAGGTCACCTCCGCCGGGGTGTTGACGCTCCAGAACAACGCGAACACCACGATCTGGACCAGCTCAGCGTTGTCGACGGGTACGCAGTGGCGGGTGGAGGTGTCGGTAGGCGGGTCCACCTCGGCAACCGGCCGGGTGCGTATCTACGCCGGAGACGCCACCAGTACCAGCCAGGACTCCGGTGACCTCGCCGGCCAGAACTTCGGCGGCCCGATCCGCGAGGTGTGGTTCGGGCAGACCGCCGCCGCCACGAACGTCGCCCTCACGCTCGACGACTGCGGCTGGTCGGATACCGCACTACTCGGCCCGGCGCCACCCCCTCCGGGCACCGGAGGGCTGACCGCATCGCTGCCGGCACTGGCGTCATCGGTGGGCGGTTCATCCCGCGCGTCCACGGTGCTGGGCGCATCACTGCCTCACCTTGGCGTTACCGCCAGCGGCAGGGCCCAGACGACGGGTGCGATGCCGACCCGGCTGCCCTCGCTGACGGTTGTCGCCTCGGCCGCCGTGTCTGCGACTGGGTTGGTCTCTCCGGTGGCACCGCCGCTGTTGGTGAGCTTGGGCGGCACGTCGCGCTCTGGTGCTGCGCTCACCGTTGGGCTGCCTGCGCTGGTATCGGCCTTGGCAGGCGCGGTCGAGGGTGGAGCGACGGTCGACCGACCGTTTCTCGGTGTCGTGGTCCGGCCGGCGGCGGGCGTGACGGTTCGCCCGTCGGAGGGTCGGGTGCCACGCCTGGCGGATGCCGTGGTTCCTCGACCCGCGGAGGGTGTTGTTCTTCGACCGTAGGAGGCTGCGATGTTGGAGGCGGTGTTGGCCCGGGGCCGAGCTGCTGCTGAACGGCTGATGGTCGACGAGTGCGTGATCCGGCGTGTCACCGGTGAGGCCAGTGACGACGACGGAAACGTGGTGAACTCCTACGAGTCGCTGTACTCCGGGAAGTGCCGGATTCAGCAACACGTCGGCCAGGCGGCCCAGGCCGACGTGGGCGAGGACTTCCAGCTGATGCTGCGCTTGGAAGTGCAGCTCCCGATGTCCGTCGCCGGCCTGGAAGTCGGCGACGAGGTCACGGTGACCGCGTCGGTGCACGATCCGGACCTGCCCGGACGAGTGTTCCTAGTGCGGGACCTCGCGCATAAGAGCCACGCGACGGCCCGGCGGGTCGGAGTCACGGAGCGGACATCATGACGGACTTCGACGCGGGCGAGCTGAAGCAGTGGCAGCACGACCTCGACGAGGTGCTGCTGCAGGCGCCGAAGGAAACCCGGGCCGTGGTGCAGCGCGGGGCGCTCAACATCAAACGCGACGCCCAGGGCCGAGTACAGGGCCTGGCGCACGCGCCGGCGTACCCGTACGCGATCTCCTACGACACCAAGGAGACGCCGGCCGTGTTCACTGCCGAGATCGGCCCGGACAAGACCAAGCGGCAGGGCGCGTTGGGCAACTTGATCGAGTTCGGGTCGGAGAACAACCCGCCGCGGCCGCACATGATCCCGTCCGGGGAGGCTGAGCGGCCCCGGTTCGAGAAGGCCATGGAAGACCTGGCCGCGCGGATCCTGGAGCAGCGGTGAGTGCCAAGGAACACGCGGAGGCGATGCTCGAGTTGGCCCGGTCCGCGCCGGGTACCACTCCGCTGGTCGTTCTCGACGGTGCCGTCCCGAAGGGCACCCTGCCGCCGTACGCGTTGGTGTACTTCGTCGACCACGATCCGGAGGACGCCGAGAGCCGGTCGGTGGAGGACGCGCCGGGCCGGTTCGTGTTGACCGGGTACTGGCATCTGGTGGGCGGGAACGCCGCCGCGACCCGGGCGCTCGCGGATCGGCTTCGGGCCGTGCTGCTGGGTGTTACTCCGACGATCACCGGCCGTGTGTGTTTCCCGATCCGACGGGAGGAGAGCCGACCTCCGGAGCGAGACGAGTCGACCGGGCAGCTCGTAATGGACCGGGTTGACCTCTACCGGCTGTCCAGCGAGCCGGCCTAGTGGCGGGCGAACCACTCCCGTGCCGACTCGGGGACGAGTACCAGCGCAACGACGGCGGCGCCGACCGCGAGGGACAACAGCTGCCCGTTCAGTCCGGCAAGGACTGCGAGAGCGCCACCGGCGACGGCGAGGACCTGGGCGACGCGCTGCCCGAGCCACAACCCGTAGGCGATGAGCCCGTAGATCACCACTGCGCCCGCCGCGGCGATCGCGAACGCCCACCCGTCCATGGTGTCGGCCAGGCGAGGGATGGCCGCAACGCCGGTGCCAGCGACCAGCAGGACGGCGGCGACGATGGCGCCGGGAGCTCGCCTCGCCGGTGGTGACGGGGGGCGCACCTCGGCGGCGATCAGCTGTTCGATGTCGGCGCGGCTGAGCCCGTAGAGGCGCTCGAGTTCCTCGACTGGGGTGCCGTCGGCGTACGCCGCGACGAGTTCGTCGCTGGGGCTCGCGTCGTCCACTGCCATGCCGGACACCGTACCGGCGGTCTCCAAGTAATCACCGTCCGCCATTCGGACGGACCTTACCCGAGAGTCAGGAGGTGCGGCGCATGGCGCTGCAAGCAGCTCAGTCGGTTGTCACGACTGGCACCACGCCGGCGGCGATCACCCCGTCGGCGTCCGACACGATCGCGGAGTCCAGCTTCGGCGTCAACGGCGTTCACCTGCGGGTCATCACGACGGGGACCGCCACGAACGTGTCGGTGCTGGATCCGGGCGCGACGCCTCAGGGCAACCCGGGCACCGTCACCGCGGTGCCCGCGCCGGCGACGGGCGTCCGCATGATCCTCATCCCCCGGACCGCGATCAACCCGGCCACCGGCGTCGCGACGGTCACGTTCAGCGGGGCGCTGACCGGGGTCACGTACGAGCTGCACCGGGCCTAGGGAGGCGCACCGCGATGACGGCGAAGACGCAGTACTGGATGACCGACGGCTACGGCGTGAAGGCGCTGATGGTGGGCGTCGACGAGCGCGACAGGTGGAAGCCGCTGGGCTGGGCGGAGTCCGACGATCCGGCGGCCGGTGAGCGGGTGTGGCTGCGGCACAAAGAGCACGGCGGCCGAGCACTGTTCGCGGTCGAGGCGGCTGAGGTGTGGATCGAGAAGGGCTGGTTGCCTTCGGATCCGGAGCCGCCGGTGAACCCCTTCAACTCCCCGGACCCGGCCGCGGCGGCCGGGCCGGCGACGCCCACCGAGACGGCCCCGGCCGAATCGGGCGCGGCTCCGAAGTCCGCCAACAGCACGAAGGAGAAGTGAGCGATGCCGGACATCCCCGGCGATGGTAAGACCCGGGTTGACTGGGTCCCGGCCATCGCGAACATCAACGCCCCCACCGTCTCGGAGCTGAACGCCGGTATCCGGGTCAGTCGGTGGATCACCGCCGACGGGATCGTCGGGTTCCGCCCGGAGACCGCCGACGTGCCGACCGGCAACGTCGAGAGCACGTTCGACACCAATACGAACGGCCGGCGCACCTTCAGCGGAACGATGCTGCGCTTCAAGAAGCAGTCGGGCAGCGACGTGGTGTACACGACGATGACGCCGGACGTAACCGGGTTCATCACGATCCGCAGGTCGCTGCCGGCCGCGAACGCGTTCGCTTCAGCCCAGCCGATCCAGGTGTTCCCGGTGATCTGCGGTGAGACGGCGTGGATGGATCCGGAGCCGAACACGGTGGAGCGGTTCGAGGTGCCGGTCAAGCTGACCGACCAGCCCGCGCTCCGGGCCGTCGTCGCCTGACCCTTCCAGAACGAGCGGGGGCGGACCAACTGGCCCGGTCTGCCCCCGCTCTCCGCATTGCTGGGCCAGGAACACGAAGGGCCAGAAGACCAATGACCGACTTCCAGATACTGCTCGCCGGCGCGCGACTGCCCGAGGCCACCGTGCCGGTCTGCCTCCGCGGTGACCTCACCGCCGAGTTCGAAGACCTTGAGCGCCAACTCGACCAGGCGCAGCGTGAGACACTCGCCTCCCTCGAGGACCAGTCGTCCGCCAACGGCATCGCCGAGCGGATGGAACACGTCCGCCAAGAGATGCTGCAGCACACCTACCAGTTCCGCCTGCGCGCGATGCCCCGACCGGCGTGGCGCTCGTTCATCGCCGAGCACCCACCCCGCAAGGACACCGAATCTGGGGCGGTCGTCGAGCAGGACCGGGGCGTCGGTGTGAACACCGAAACGTTCTTCGACGAGCTGGTACGCCGCTCGGTCGTCGACCCGCAGCTCACCGACGACGAGTGGAAGCTGCTACTCGACCAGGCGCTCACCGACCGGCAGTTCGACACCCTCTCCAGTGCGGCGTGGGGGCTGAACCGGCGGGACGTCGACGTCCCTTTCTCGCTCGCCGCCTCGCGGATGACCCGGAGTACCGCGCCCGAGTAGAGGCGGCCGACCGGCTCGGGATCCCCGGGTCCCGGTTCGACGGTCGGGAGCCGGTCCAGACGACCCGCCACCACTACAACCGGCGGGGGCGGCTGGTGCGGTCGGTCACGACCCGGGAGCCGGAGTGGACGGAGCAGGACCGCGCCGAGGTCTTGGCGTTGGCGCTGTACCGGGCGGAGTTCTGCCCGTGCGGCTGCGGTCAGCGGTACGTCGAGACCACCAGTGACGAAGAGACGGGCCCGCAGTTCACCGCCGACCGGGTGGTGTGCCGGGCCCGTCTGGCTCTGCTCGAAGCGCAGAAGGCGGCAGCCACGCAGGACGTGGTCGGCGGCGCCCGGATCTGGCGGGTCCGTAAGCGGGAGGGGTGAACTCGTGACGCTTCGCACCGTGGGCGTGAAGTTGACCGCTGAAGTGAGCGGCTACATGTCGGGGATCCGGCAGGCCCGCGGGGCGACCCGCGACTTTGTGGGTGAGCTGGACAAGGCTGCCCGGGCGGGCAGGTTGGACGCGGTCGCTGACCAGGCGACGATGCTCGGCGCGGGCCTGGTCGGCGCGTTCGGCTTGGCGGCCGGCGCCGCGGCGAAGTTCGACAAACAGATGTCGTCCGTTCAGGCGGCTACCCGGGCCAGCACCACCGAGCTGGAGTTGTTGCGCAACGCGGCGATGCAGGCCGGAAAAGACACTTCCTACTCGGCCACGGAGGCAGCCCAAGCGGTCGAGGAGCTGGCTAAGGCGGGTGTGTCGACGGGGAACATCCTCGGCGGTGGTCTCACCGGGGCGCTGAACCTCGCGGCGGCCGGGCAGATGGACGTGGCCGAGGCTGCGGAGACCGCAGCCAGCGCGATGACCCAGTTCAAGCTGGCGGGCTCTGAGGTGCCGCACATCGCGGACCTGCTCGCGGCTGGTGCCGGCAAGGCGCAAGGCTCGGTGCACGACATGGGCATGGCCCTCAACCAGGCGGGTCTCGTGTCGGCGCAGATGGGCCTCACGATTGAGGACACCGTCGGGACCCTGACGAGCTTCGCGTCGGCGGGTCTGCTCGGGTCCGACGCGGGCACGTCGCTGAAGACAGCCCTGTTGATGCTGGCCAACCCCAGCAAAGAAGCCGCCACGTTGATGGCGAAGCTGGGCATCAACGCGTACGACGCGCAGGGCAACTTCGTCGGCATCACCGCGTTGGCCGGACAGCTGCAGACGCAGCTTGGCGGGCTCACCCAGGAGCAGCGCAACGCTGCCATGGCCACGATCTTCGGCGCGGACGCGATCCGCGCCGCGAGCATCCTCTACGAGCAGGGTGCCGACGGTGTGCAGAAGTGGGTCGGGAAGGTCGACGACCAGGGCTACGCGGCGGACACCGCCCGGATGAAGACCGACAACCTGATCGGTGACCTGGAGCGGCTGCGCGGCGAGCTCGACAACCTGGCTATCCAGGCTGGGTCCGGGTCGTCAGGTGGTCTGCGGTGGCTCACGCAGGCGGCAGAAGGTTTGGTCGCGCAGATCGGCTCGCTGCCGCCGGCGATCTCCAGTACGGCGGTGGGCCTGACGGGCCTGGCTGGCGTGGCGATGCTGCTCGGCGCCGGGTGGGTGCGAGCCCGGCGGTCGAACGCGGAGATGCTCGGCGAGCTGCGGGAGACCGGGCCGGCGGGGCAACGGGCGGCGCGCGGGTTGGAGGTGGCTCAGCGCGGCGCGACGCGCGCGGCCGGGGCGTTCATCGCGCTGCAGGTCGCCGGGGCAGCGATCGGTGCCATGCAGAAGGACCTGAACCCGCAGGTGGAGGCGTTGGGTAAGGGCCTGGCCGAGTGGGGTCAGTCGGGGCGGTTGGCCGGCGAGTCGGCGCGGGTGCTCGGCGCGGACCTCGCGGACCTCGGTGTCGGGTTGAAGTTCTTGGCGGACACCGACAACGGGCGGCGGCAGTTCGTCCGCTGGGGGCAGGACATCCTGGAGACGGTCGTGCCCGGCCTGGATGGCACGAACACGTCGCTGACGCGGACCCGTGAGCGGGTTCAGGCGATGGATCAGGCGTTGGCCGGCCTGGTGCAATCCGGTAGCGCTAGCCAGGCAGAGGCGGCGTTCCTGCGGCTTGCCGAGGCTGCCGAGAAGGACGGCGTCAGCATTGAGGAACTGCAGGCCCTGTTCCCCACCTACGCCGGGGCCGTGGAGACTGCCGGGTCGGCGACGTCGTCCGCCGCTGGGCAAATCGGTGGGCTGGGCGGGTCGGCGTCTGAGGCGGCAGAGCAGGTAACCGCGCTGAAGGACGCGTTCGACAAGCTGTTTGGTCAGCGGATGGACCTGGACACTGCCCTGCTGGCGTACAAGCGGGGCATCGCCGACGTCAACGCCGAACTGAAGGACGGCACCCGCACGCTCGACATCAACAAGGCGGCAGGCCAGGACAACATCGAGTCGGTGTTGAAACAGATCGACGTGATCAACGATCTGCGGCAGTCCCGCATCGATCACAACATGAGCCTGGACGAGGCGAACGGCAAGTACGTGAAGGACATCGACGGCCTGCGGAACACGATGCTCCAGCTCGGTTTCAACAAGAAGGCCGTCGACGAGCTGATCGGCAAGTACCGCGACATCCCGGGTGAGGTGTCGACGGACGTGTCGGCGCCAGGGGCGCAGTCGGCTAAGAAGCAGGCGGAGGACTTCAACTTCGCGGTGAGGTCGGTGCCGCCCAGCAAGACGGTGCCATTCTGGGCCACCACCGCTGAGGCCAAAGCCGCCGTGAACGCCCTCAAGGCGAAGATCGATTCGCTGAAGAACAAGCACATCTACATCTCCGGCACAGTCCGGTGGACCAGCACAGGTGACCTGAAGGTCCCCGGTGGCACCCAGCTGAAGAACCGGTGGGGTGGCCTCTACGAGCACGCCGAGGTGGGGCTGTTGCGGGATGCGCAGATCGCGTCGCCGCGGGGCCCGGCTCGGTACGCGTGGGCTGAGCCAGCCACCGGTGGGGAGCTGTTCGCCCCGCGGTTCGGTGACATGGCCCGCACGCGCGCCCTGGTGGGTTACGCGATTGAGAACTGGTGGGGCGGCTGGGGGAGCTTCGCCCCGAACCCTGGCCGTGGCGGTTCCACTCTGCAGCTGTCGCCCGGGCCAGTTAGTTCGTCGACGGCCGCGCCGGCCGCTGCGGCGATCGGCGGCGCGGATCTGACTGTGCACTACCTGCTGCGGGAGTTGGTCGCCGCGGTGGAGCGGGTCGCTCCCGGGGTTGGGGAACAGCTGACCGGGTCGGTGTCCTCGGCGCGGCAGCTCAGCCGAGCTCAGGGCCGGACGTACGCACGTTGATTCGGAGGTGACCATGGCGATGTTGCTGCTGGATCGGGTGTGGATCAACCGCCTCGACACGGGTGAGGCGATCGCGGCCGGATCGATGGACCGGTCGCAGCAATACGAGCAGGACGGCGAGGTGACGACGTTCGCAGGTGGTCGTCAACGTGCCATAGCCATCGAGGGCGAGCGGGGCACCTTCGGTGTAACGCTACGGAAACTCTCGCTGGCCACGGTCGAGAAGCTGCGCGAGTGGAAGGGCATCGCCGTTCTGGTGCGTGACCATCGTGGGCAGCAGTGGACGGGTGTGTTCTTCGTCGTCACGCCGTCCGAGCCGCCGGTCGCGCCGGGGCCGACCGCTGGCTACTGGTACGACGTTGCGTTGACGGTGCGGACGATCACCGCCAGCGAGGGTGTGTGACGTGCAGGCCCTGACGGGGTCACCTCGGGAGCACCTGGCTGCCGCGCAGGTCGAGGCGCTGATCGTGGACAGCCCTGCGGTGACGGTGGGGTACGGGGCGGAGCTGGTCGACCAGTCGCTGACGGTGCTGGCGGACATCTCGGAGGACCTGCTGGGTGGGTCCGTATCCCGCAACGCGTACGCCGATCTGCACGGCACCACTCAGCTGATCATTGCCCGGGACCTGGACTGGGGGCGGGCCATCGTCCGCCCCCACATGGTCCTGTCCGACGGCGTGACCACCGCCCGATTCAACCTGGGTGCCTACTTCACCAAGACTCCGAAGCGGGACCTGAGTCGGGCGCCGGCAACGTTCGACGTGGCCGGCGTCGACGTCCTGGACGTGCTGGTGGACCCGGTCGGACAGACGTACGCGGTCGACGCCGGAGTCGGCTACCTCGCGGCGGTTGAAGACATCCTGATCCAGCGGGGGTTCGTGCAGTACATCATCGACCCGACGGCAGCGTCGACGACGCTGCCGACCGCGAAGGTGTGGCAGTTCGACGACCGCACGTCCTGGTTGACCGTCGTCAACGACCTGCTCGCCGCGGTGGGGTACGCCGGCATCTGGTCGGACTGGGACGGCCGACCGCGCTGCCACCCGTATCAGCCGCCACTTGAGCGCTCGGTGGAGTGGACGTATGAGGCGGACGGTGGCCGTTCGATGATCGCTCCGGAGCGCACTGTCGAGCAGGACTACTACCAGGCACCGAACCGGTGGGTGTTCTACCAGCGCAACAACGTCGAGCAGGCCCCGGTAGAGGGCAACGGCATGTACACGTACATCAACCAGTCAACCGGGCCGGCGTCGGTCGACGCTCGTGGGCGGGTGATCTCACGGGTCGAGGGACTGGATGCCGCCGATCACGCGGCGCTGATACGGCAGGCACAGGAGCTGATCGACGCCGATATGCGGATGCCATCGACGTACAGCGGGACGACCGCCCTCAACCCCTTGCACTGGCACTTCGACCGCCTGTTCGTGATCGACGGCGCGGCAGGTCCTCCGCTGGATGTCCTGGGCACGCAGTGGACGCTGCCGCTGACCGGCCGGCGGATGACCCACGAGTGGCAGGTGCTGCGGTGAGCCGCCTCGACACCGAGCTGCGGCGGATGGTCGACGAACGGCTCGCGATGCTGCTGCCGAAGCAACCCGGCCGTATGGGCCTGGTCGTGACCGTTGATCCGGCGAGCGCCGCGTGCACGGTCATCTTCGACGGTGACGTCACCCCTGTGCCGGTAAAGCGGTGGTCGCACGTGCGGATGCGCCCGGGTGACCGGTGCGGACTGCAGCAGTACGAGGGTGACTGGGTGGTCGTCGGGGCGTTCGCTTCGGACGCCACGTGGGTAGCGTCGGCGTCCACCAGCTCGGCGGCGGTGACGGCGGAAACGTCGGTGATCGCTTTGACCGGAGTGACGTTCCGGGCGGGGATGGCGTACCGGTTGACCCTCGGCGGCCAGTACCAGAGCTCGGTGGTGAACATCAGCTTCTGGCGGGTCCGCAACGCGACCGCCACCACGGGGGCCGACTGGGGGCAGTTCGGCCACTACCCGGCGCAGACCGCCGCGAACCCGTACGCCCTGCTGGGTGAGCACTGGTTGAGGCGCACCGCCAGCAGTGACCTGGAGAACCAGACCGTCAGCGTGAACGTCAACGCGTCGACCGGCACGGTCACACACCTCGGCTCGGCGACGAAGCCGCGCTACCTGATGCTCGAAGAGTGGGGCCCGGCGGCCAAGTGCCCGCAGGGCTTCGCCGTGTCGTAGGAGGGGCCACGCATGGCGCAGATCGCCACCACCACCCAGGCTGAACCGCTGGGCGTCCCGGCGAACACCCGCATCGACCGTCACCCCGGCACCGGCCACCTGTACGCCATCGTGAAGAGCACCACGGCCAACACGTGGGACCTCTACCGGTCGACGAACGGCGGGACCAGCTGGTCGCTGCACCTGTCGCTGCTGCGCGCCAACATCGTCGAGTTCGGCAGTATCTTCGTCGCCGGCGACGACCACCTCTACACGTCGTATCGGACGAACGAGTCTGGCCAGGATCGGATCTGGTTTCGCCGGTGCCGGCTCAGCAGCCCGGTGTGGGGACCGGAAACCCTGACGGGGCAGCCCGCGCACGGCGGCACCCCGGGTGCGATCCACCAGGGCATGGACATCGCCCTGGTCGACCCGCCCGGCCGGTGGATGTACGTGGTCATCTGCGTCGGCACCACGTTCGGCGGCACCTCCGGCATCACCCTCTACGGGGTGCTCGTCGACGTGCCGAACGGTTTCCACCGGTTGGACAACACGTTCCTGACCGGCCGCCGGCAGTGGATGGACATCACCGGCACCGGCCGGATCGTCCCGTCGGTTGACATCCAGCACAACGGCGGCGGTAAAGGCTCCGCGACCCCGCACCTGTGGATCGCCTACGGGCGTGACGTGCTGCGGATGGTCCGCCTGGCGTGGAGTGGCGCCGGCTGGTCGGGGCCGGGCACCAGCCAGCTGCTGCAGTCCGGCCTGGCGGCGCAGGATGGCATCACCGGCCGGTGGGACGGCGACCGGTGGCTGATGGTGGTGCCGCACCCCACGGCGACGGACGCGGCGCTGGTCGTCGAGCGGGACCGCAGCAACGGCCGGTCCACCCTGCGTCAGACCCCGGCGCACCCCACCGGGGTGATCCGGGCGGTGAGCCTGTCGTACTCGGCGGCAGGTAACCGGGACATGCGCGTCTACGCGATCGGCACCAGCAACAACGACCTGTACTTCGTCGACTTCAACCGGCAGGCCGGCACGTGGACGTCCTGGTCGACGGTCACCACCACCGACGTCCTCGGCACCCCGCCGGGGCAGTGGTCGGTGCGGCGAGGCTCGGCCGGTAACGCCCGCTACGACGTGGCGATCGGGCACGCCGGGTCGCCGAACACCGTCACCTCCTACCATCAGGTACTCACGTACGCGCCGAACACCCCGACGTGGGATGTGCCGGCGATCGGCGTGGACAACGGCGCGGCGGCCGAGGTGTCATCCGCGCTGGTCCTCGACTGGGTTTTCAGCGACCCGGACCCGGCCGACGTGCAGTCGGCGTGGGCGCTGTCGCGGCAGATCGGCGCTGGCACCGTGCAGTACCTGCGGGCCAGCGACAGCACCTGGCAGGCGTCGGAGCAGAAGAACGCCGGCGCGACGACCGCGCGGACGCTCGCCGCCAGCTGGGGCGCCACATCCGACGCGGCGCACTCGTACCGGGTCAAGGTGTGGGACTCCGCCGACGTGGCGTCGCTGTACTCCGACGCGTTCGTGGTCTTGCCGGCGGGCAAGGTCAACCCGACGATCACCGCGCCCACCGCGTCTCAGGTCCTCAACCAGGACCGGGTCACTGTCACGTGGACCGTCAGCGAGCAGACCGCCTACCGGGTGCAGCTGCGGATCCTGAGCGAGACGGTCTTCGACTCGGGGTGGATCGCCGGCACCGCGACGACGTACACACCGCAGTTCCCGCTCGGCGACCTGTTCGGGTACGCCGTGGTGGTGCAGACCCGCAACCTCAGGGGTCTGGCCAGCGACGAGGTGCAGCAGATCTTCTCGGTGGACTTCGTCGAGCCGTTGACGGCGACGCTGACGGCGACGCCGCTGCCGGGTCTCGGGGTGATTCGGGTGGCTATCACCAACCCTCCGACCCCGGCACCGATGAATCCGAACCCCTACTTCGAGGCGGACGCCGCTGGGTGGGCCGCGGTGGGCGGTGGCGTCGCTCGGTCGACCGCGCAGGCCCACGAGGGTGCCGCGTCGCTGTTACTCACCCCGTCCGGAGGTGCGGCGACGGCGCAGGCGCAGACGGACTTGCTGCCGATTGGGGCCGGTGTCGGTGTGCACGCTGAGGCGTGGGTGCGGTGCGCGGTGAGCCGCACCGTCAACATCGCGATCAACTGGAATCAGGCCGGCGGGACCTTCATCTCGCAGTCGTTCGCATCGTTTCCGGTGGTGGCGGGCGTGTGGACGAAGATCGAGGTCGACGCTGTTTCCCCGCCGCTGACCGGGCAGTGCCGCCTGCTCGCGGCAAGTCTCACCGGCACACCACCCAACACGCACCTGCTGCACATTGACGAGGCGACGATCCGGCTAGCGACCGACCCGCCAGCGGCGGCCAGCGTCGACCTGTACCGACGGCCGGTACGTAACCCGACCCTGTTCAGCGCGGACTTCGAGAGCGCCGACATGTCCAGCTGGGGTTCGTCGCACGCCGGCACCGCGACCCGCACGAACAGCAAGTCACACTCCGGCAGCTGGTCGTACCAGCTGACCTCCGACGGGACGGACTTCCTCGGCTCTCACGTCGAAACCGTCAAGATCCCCTGCACCCCGGGGACCAGCTACTTCCTGGACATGTGGATCGCCGGCTCAGCGATGAAGGACACGTTCGCGCAGCTGCGGTTCCACGACGCGGGCGGTGCGTTCATCGCCTCGAACAACGGGATCGGGAAGCCACCGCCGACGGCGAACGCGTGGGAGTACCGGTGGGCGACCGGCACAGCGCCGGCCAACGCCACTCACATGACGCTGCTGGCGGTCGTGGACACCGTTCCCACCGCCGGGGACGTCATCTGGGTCGACGAGGTCCGGGTGCGGGTGAACGACTCGACTCCGGGGGTCCGTGTGGCCCAAGGGCTGCCGGCCGGCGCGACGTACGACGACTGGCGGGCCGTTTCGGGCGTGGATTACGAGTACCGGGCTGAGGTGCGCAGCGTCATCGGCACCACGGTCGGCGGCGTGTGGACCCGATGAGAGGGGAATCTGTGACCTGGCTTTCGGTGGTGGCCCACCCCGACGACGACCTGCTGTTCCTCAACCCCGATTTGTCGGACGCGATCCGCGCCGGGGGCGAGGTGACCACCGTGTTCGTGTCCGCCGGTCAGGCATCGGGCACCGGCCTCACCGACGGCGAGCGGGCGTATGGCAGGCAGCGGGGCATCATGGACGCCTACGCCCACATGGCCGGCTACACCCCGGTCGGCGACCAGTCGGAGTGGGTGGGCGAACTGGCCACGGTGGCGGGCCGCAAGGTGGAGCGGTACACGCTCGACGGGCGGGTCCGCCTGGTGTGGCTGGCCCTGCCGGACGGGCAGCTCGACCAGCTCGACGCCGGCACCCCGAAGAGCACGGTGTCCATCGGGCAGGGGCTTGGCGCATCTGTCTACACGTACACCCGGGCGCAGCTCGTGGCCGCCCTGGTCGAGCTGATCGGCACCCACCAGCCGGAGCAGGTGTGCACGGGTGACCCGTGGCCGGAGTCCCGGTACACCCCGCACGACCACACCGACCACACCGCCGCCGCCCGGATGGCCGGCGACGCCGCGGTGGCGGCCGGGGTGCCGGCGCTGCCGTACCGGGGGTACTCGATCGGCGCGGTGCCGCCTAACCTGCCGCCGGCGGTGGCGGCGGACAAGCGGGCCATCTTCGAGACGTACGCCGCCTACGACCAGGACGCGGCGGCGTACGGGTGGTGTGAGCGGATGTTGTATCGGTGGCCGCGCGGCACGACCTGGGTGGGCCGCAACGCGGACGGCAGGTTGCAGGTGGTCGCGGTCCGGTCCGGGCAGGTGATCACGTGGTGGCAGCTCGCCGACTGGTCGTGGTCGCAGCCCCGGGTGCTCGGCGGTACCGGCGGCCCGGTCGCCCCGGGCCTGGCCGTCGGCTACGACACCGACGGGCGCATGGAGCTGTTCGCCCGTCGGTTGTCCGACCACCGCCTGATCGTGCTGTGGCAGACGTCCCCGTCGGGCCCGTGGGCTGGGTCGTGGGCGTCGCTGGGCAACCACAACACCGGCGCCGTCACCGAGGCGCAGATGGGCGTTCCGGCGGTCGCCCGCCACGCCGACGGCCGGCTGTGCGTGCTGGTGAAGAACGGTGGCGGCGGGGTGTCGGCGAAGAGCCAGACCGCGCCGGGCGCTGGCTGGGGGTCGTGGGTGGACCTCGGCGGCGTCCAGGTGCAAGACGGCCTCACCGCCACGGCCGGTCCGGGCGGGCGGATCGAGGTGTTCGCCGCGACCACGGCCGGGATCCTGCGCTGGTCCCAGTCCGTCCCGAACGGCCCGTTCACGGTGGACACGACCGTGCCGGACTTGCCGCCCGGCTCACCGCCCACCGTGGTGCGTCAGCCCGACGGCCGGCTGTTGCTGGTCTACCGGCAGGCCGGCGGCACCGGCATCGTCCTCACCCGCCAGGTCGCCGCTGACGGCCCGTGGGGGCAGCCGGTGGTCGTCGCCGGTCCGGGCGGGCACGGCCAGGTCGCCGCTGCGGCAGCCGCCGGCCGGGTATGGCTGGCCTGCCGCGACGCCACCGGGTGCGTGTCCGCTACCGCCCTCGACGCGGCTGGGCAGCCGGTCTGGTGGCAGCAGTACGGCAGAGCCTGCGACGTGCCCGCCCTGTCCGTGGCCGCCGGGGTGCTCCACGCGTTCGTCGGTGACGCCCCGGCGTGCCGCCCGTTGATCGAGTCCACCTGGACCGCCCTGCCCTGAGGAGGACGCCAATGCCCACCCCCGCCCAGTTGCAGGCCGAGTCGTACTGGACCCGGGAGATCGTCACCGACGAGATCGACTGGCTTGGTGACGAGCTGTGCCGGCGCACCAAGCGCCCCCGGACGGCCTTCGGTAGCAAGGGGAACACCGCGCACCTGCGCGGCGCTCACCGCTCCCAAGAGTGGATCAAGCGGTCGCGGTACTGCACGAACCGCACCTACACGGTGCAGTCCGGTCTGACCGCCGAGCAGGAACGCCACGTCGCTGGGGTGGACTTCACCCCCGGCGACTGGGGTACGGCGCGCAACCGTGCGCTGATGGTCGAACAGACCGGCCGCCTGCTGGCGGCCATGAAGGCCGGCCAGCTCGACGAGGTGATCGAGCTGTTCGGCACCACGAACGGCCGCACGGTCACCGGCTACAACAACCGCACCAACCAGGCGGCCAGCTCGGACGACTCCCACCTGGACCACTGGCACCTGACGATCGACCGGCGGCACTGCCGGAACCGGAAGCTGATGGAGCGCATCCTGGCGATCGCGCTTGGTCTACCTGTGGAGGGGGACGACGACATGTCGGAGCGAGCGAGCCGAGTCATCGAGGCGTGGGCGTCGGGGGTAACCGCGACCTCGGCGAAGGAGAACGTCGAGCCGGTGAAGTGGCGCATCCGCGACGAGGCGTGGCAGGCCAAGACCGACGCCACTCTCGCCGCGGTGCTCGCCGCCGCGAAGGGCCTCGACACAAAGGCCGTCCTCGCCCGGATCAACGAGGTGGCCGCCGCCGAGTCGGCGCGTGATGCCGAGCTGGTCGAGCTGGTCCGGCAGGCGAAGTCCGGCGAGCTGGACGCCGACCAGTTCGTCGACGAGGTGGCGCGGCGACTCTCGGGCCAGGCAAGTGAGTGACCGCCGAGCGCATCCGGCAGACCTTCAGGGACTGGGCCTGCGTCCTGCTTGGCCTGGGGATCATCTGTCACCAGGCGTTCGTCGTTCCGCCCGGCCAGGCCTCGGAGATCCTGGTCGGCGCCGGTATGACGCTGGTCCTGGGGCCGGCCCTCGGTGGAGCGATCGGCCTCCGCCGGGAGGCCAGCGGGGGCGAATCTGGCTCTCCGTCGTCGCCCTCGTCGTCGCCGTCGGGATCCTCGTCGTCGCCGGCGTCGTCCGGGGCGGGTGAACCGTGACGTGGAACGGGTGGCGCGTCCTCGTCGCGTGTCTGCTCGCTGCTCTCGGATCGTCGACCGTCTCGATCCTCTACAGCAACGAGTCCGCCAGGCAGTCCGAGCAGCGGGTGTCGGAGCAGCAGCGGCTGTCGGAGCAGCGGTGGTGCGGCATCGTGTCCACCCTCGATGACGCGTACCGGCAGACCCCGCCGCAGACCCCGGCCGGGCAGAAGATCGCCAGAGACATCCGGCAGTTGCGGGCACAGTTCGGCTGCCCGGAGGGGCGCTAACTACTCCCGGTCGTACCGAATCCCGGACTGCTCCAGCCGTGCCCGTACTTCGGCCGCGTGCTGAGCGGCAACCGCCATGTCGGCGCCCGCCGCCTGGAGCAGCTCGACCACCGGCCCGCTGATTCCCTGCGGGTCGGCCAACGCGACCCCGGCCTGGATGCCCAGCAGCCGGGGGTCGGTGGACACCTGACGCACTGCGGCGACCGCCTGGTCGCGGGGTGCGTCTCGGTCGCTGCCGGTGCCGTACCGGCCGGCCACGCCGGACAGCCCGGCCAGGACGAGCCGGTCACTCGCCGGCAACGACGGAATGTGCACCACCCGAGAACCGTAACCCGAGGAGGTACCACCGTGTTCACAGGCAGGTTCTGGAAGTCCACCGCCGAGCGGGCGGTGAAGAGCGCCGCGCAGGGTCTGCTGCTCTACTGGGGCGCCGACGTCGTGTTCAACGCCTGGCAGGCGGACTGGGCGGCCGCCGGCGGCATCGCGTCCGGCGCGGCCGTGCTGTCGGTGCTCACCTCGCTGGTCAGCGCGAAGGTGTCCGGGGAGCCGGACTCGCCGAGCCTTGTCGGTGCCGAGCAGTAACATCGCCCCCGCTGCGAACGGTTGCGCCCCCACTCTCCTTCGGGAGGGTGGGGGCGCTTCGCCGTTCCCTCGAGCTACTTCGTCTTCCGCCAGGTGCCGCAGCTGGACGACTCGAAGTCCTGCCCCTTCTTGAGCACCACGGTCGGACGGCCACCACCGGGTATGTCGTTGGAGATGATCGTGTCACCGTTCGTGCCGCTCTTCAGGATCGCCCAGTAACAGTCACCACTCACCGGCTCCGTCACCCGGTACGTGCCGGCCGGGACGTCGACCCCCACCGTCCACGTGCCCTCATCGATGGTGGGCGGCGGCGGTGGGGGTGGTGGGGCCGCCTTCGTCGTCGCCACTGCGGCAGGCGAACTCGTCGTCGGCGACGGCGACGGGCTCGGGCTCACCGTCCACGTGGCCCTGCCCTGGTTGTAGATGCAGGTGAGCGTGCGACCGTCGGCGGCGACCGCCGACGAGTTCACGTTCTCGCACATGACGTCAAGCGCGACGGTGGTGTATGTCGGGCTCGGCTTGGCAGCCGGTGCCGCCGGGTTCGAGCCAGCTCGACCTGCAGCGTAGGACGCTCCGCCGATCGCAAGGGCGGTGACTACTGCTGCGCCGACGATCAGCGCCTTGCGTTTGCGGTCGGTAGGCGGCTGGGGAGCGTTGGTCATGACGGGCACCGTACTTTCCGTGATCGTCAGCTAGCTATCGGTTCCGGCGGCGGACTCAGGGTCCGTTCGGGCCATGTCGGCTAGGGCGTCCTGCGGCGCCGCATTGGCCAGGTAGTCGCGGCGCATCTTCCGTCGGCGACGTCGGCATCGTCCGCACGCCCAGGGCAGCGGCCACCACCGTCCACAGATCCAGCACCTCACCCGGTCACCCCCGGCGCAGGGTACGGCGGGCCGGCAACCCCGCTACGCCGCATCGCGGTGCTCCCGGATTCGCCGCTTCGCGGTCGCTTCCGACACCCGGTACACCGTCATCAGGTGCCGCACGATCTCCATGTACGACAGGCGCTCACCCAGCAGCCGGGCGACCGCTCCGTCGACGGTCTCCGGCTCTTCGTCGTCGTCGAGGTCCAGGTCCAGCTCGTCGTCGACGGGCAGCTCGTCGACGACGCGGACCCGGCGGCCGCCGACGACGCGGATCCGCCCCCACCACCCGGTGTCACGGCCGGTGTCATCGGTGTCAGACACCGTGTTGACCTTGGGGTTCACGCTGACACCACTCCCCTCGTCCTCGGTGGGGGAGGGGTCGCGGTACTCCTGAATCCCGATGAACAGCAGGAACAGCACGACCGCGATCAGCACCGCGATCGGGCCGCCCCAACCGCGGTCTGGCTCACTGGTTGCGGCAAGCAGGACGGGGGTCATTCTCCACCTCCGAAGAGCAGCTCGGGCAGGGGTGCGACGAGGCCGGCGGCGACGTCGACGAGAGACCGCGCGATGTCCCCGACCAGCCCACCGGGCAGGTCGGACATCAGGCCGAGCAGGATCGCCACGATCCACAGCGGGCCGTTGAGTCGGCGCAGCCCGGACGCCGGGAAGGACAAAGTGGCGAACCTGCCAAGCTTCTTCCCGAACTTCACCGGCAACATGCAACCCAGGGCGTAGATCCACAGCACGCCGATACCCGCGCCGATGACGAGATTGATGCTCGCGCCGGCAATGTACGCGCCGCCGGTGGAGTCGAGCAGGCTCTGGATCACCTTGCTGAGCGTCTCGACGGTCCACTGGTCAAGCGGCGACCCGTCGAAGCCCTCGCGGATCGTAGGCACAGCCACGATGAACGCGATCCGGTCGCGCAGGCTGTTCGGCCCGACGCTCATCCAGTCGATGAGCAGGGCCAACAGCAGCAGGATCGCGACGGTCGTCGGCGACATCGCGTGCTCAAGCACGGCCGCCGACCCGGCACCGGGCGCGGGTGACGGCGATGGAGAAGGGCTGGGCGTCGGCGCGGCGACCAGCAGGGCGTGAAGCAGCATCAGGATCCCGTCCAGTTCCGCACCACCGCGCCGGCCGCGTCGCGGACCTCCATGCGCGGTGCGTCCATCGGTTCGTTCGCGGCCCGGGCGTCGCGGGTCAGCGCCCACAGGTGCCGGTCAAGGGTGCTCTCGTAGCCGGGCACGTCCAGGTCGAGGAAGACCACGTGCCGGCGGTCGTGCAGCACCTCGTACGTGCCGTCGAAGATGTGCAGGCGGTACTGCTGGGTGACCATCAGCGGTCCATCTCCAGGTGGATGCAGGCCACCAACAGCAGCAGGCCGAGCACCAGGCCGACGCCAGCGGACGTCCACGCGATCAGGGTGTGACCGCCGAGGATAGCGGCGAGCACGACCGCGACGTCGACGAGCACCGCGGCCGCGCCGGCGAGGACGATCGGCGTCCACGGCACGTGCCGGGCAGCCAGCACGACGGGGTCGATCCGGGCGAGGCGCATCTCGGCGACCCTCGCGGTCACCTCCGACGCGGTGCCCGCGGGCGCGGTGATGGTCTTGCCCGCGAGTGCCCGCAGCGGCGAGTCCGCGGGCACTTGGCCGCTGACTCGGTGTGTGGTGTGCATGATGGGTGCCTTCCTTTCGGGGAGGGTCCCGGGGCGCGGCTGGCTGTCCAGGCGTAGACCGCGCCCCGGGTGCTACTTGGCCGGGGCGTCTGCCCGCGACCGCTTCCATGAGTTGGCGAACGTCTTGCCGACACTGGCCAACCGGGCGAGCGTCCGGTCTGACGGTGGGCGTTTGTGCTGCTGGACGTACTGGTCGTACGCGGCCGCGACCCGGTCGGCCTCGGTCGCGGGCGGCGGCGGTGTGGGCGGCCGGACGGTCGGCGGATCCACCTTGGCGCTGACGGTCCGGCGCGGGCGGGGTGCTGCGGGCAGCGTCGCGGGCACCCGGGCGGGCGGCTCCGTACTGCCCGCGGGCACACTGCCCGTCGCGGGCACCGGGCTGCCCGGAGCCGGCCACACACCGAGCGCGCCGCCGCCCAGGGCGAGGCGGACCGCGCCGGCGTCAACGGCCCGGCGAGCGCCCTGGACTTGCTGCTCCAGCTGGCGGCACAGCTGGATGTCCGGGTCGGACTCGTCGACCGCGCCGGCGGGCAGACCGCGTAGTGCGGCCCACGCTGACCGAAGTCGGCCGCCGCCGGTGGTGCTCCGGCGTTGCGCGTCGCGATGAGCGTGGTAGCCGGCCCACGCTGTGCGGGGGTCGCGGACGTTGTGCTCGATCGACCACCGCTCCGCCCGCCACGTTCTGACCGGGAACGCCCGCCGCCGCTTGCGGTCGAACACGGCGCCGGTCTCGTCGACGAGGTCAGCGCGGAGCAGCTGCACGTGCTGGGCGCGGCGGGTGTGCAGACCCCACAGCCACGGCGACAGCAGCGACGCCATCCCGGAGCCGACCGCGAACGGTGTGGGTGTCCAGTGCTCGCCGTCGAAGTGTGAGTAGTTCATGGCGGCGACGACCGCGGCGATGAGGTACGCGCGGCGTCGCATCTCAGCCGCGGTGCCGGTGGCGCTCTGGAGCAGGGCGTCGTGGGCGTGCCAGTTGACGTAGAGGGAGATGGACTCGACGGTCGCGGCGTAGACCAGGGCGACGGTCGCGCGGACGACGGGGTGCCAGGTGGCCGGGGTGCGGGTGAACGCGTACGCGGTCTGTCCGCCGACGGCTGCGGCGTTGACGAGTAGCAGCGGGCCGATGGTGCGGGCGGACTGGGCGAGGGCGGCGAGCTTGCGCCGGCGGCGGGCCCGCCGCTTGGCCGCAGCCTTGCGGCGTTTGCGGTTGGCGCGTTCCTGCTCTCGTTTGGCCTGGCGGCGGGCCGCTTGGTTCGCGGCGTCCTGGTCGCGGGCGAACTTCGCGTCGAGGCGACGGCGCTCGTCCTCGGCGCGGGCGACGTCGGCCATCTCGGCGGCGGTCGGCCGCCGTCGAAAGAGGGTCATGTGTCTATCTTGGCGATAGTGGCGCTCTTGGCGCAACTGCCGTTAGCGTCACCGGCGTGTCGGTGTGGCTGTTCCGGGCGTGTCTGGCGTGAGATCATCCCGAGATGGGACGAGCAGGGGGCATCGGTTGAGCGGCAGCGTGTGGGTGAGCCCGGCGGAAGCGGCCGAGCTGCTGGAGGTGTCCCCGCGCACGGTGCTGCGGTCCCTGCAGGACGATGAGCAGCGCGCCCACGAGTGGGGTCCGGAAGGCACGGGTTGGCGGTACAAGCCGCTGACGCCCCGGGGGCAGCGCACCTACTACCAGCTGCGTCGTAGCGCGGTGATGGCGAAGGCCGGCGAACCTGAGCAGTAGCCAGACGCACTGAAGCCCCCGGCACCGATGTTCGGTGGCGAGGGCTGTCGCTGTTCAGGATCTTGCACGGCCTCGGCGGGGTCGCTCCGCCGCGACGGTCGGCCAGATGCCCTGCTGCCGGCGGCGGCACTCCGGATCGGGGCAGTCGCAGTACCAGCCGAGTTCGTCGCTCGGGATCCGGTCGCCGCCGCAGGTGTGCTCCGGGCTGAGGATCCGGGTCATGCAGCCGAGGCACGTCGACGGGCGCGCGTGAGGGGCCGGCCCCGAGCTGGGAGCCGACCCCTCGTGCCGCACGCCCGGTCAGAAGTCCTGGCCGGCGCGGATGCTGTCGACGAACGGCGCCCACTCGTCGGCGTCGATCACGATCTGCTCGTCCGGGCGCTTCGAGCTGCGCAGGACGCGCTTGCCACCCTTGTCGATGGCGACCTCGACGCAGTTCGGGCCGGAGTTGTCGCACCTGTTCGGGCGTACGAAGTTGAGCTGGTCCATCGTGATTCCTTCTCTCTCTTCAGCCGGCCATCGGGTATGGCCGGTGGTCCTGCGGGGTGGCGTGAGGGGCCATGCCGAGCGCGTCGCGCGCCCACGCTTCCTGCCGGCAGCCGGCGCCGGGGCACTCGATGCAGCAGCGCCGGCCGGCCGCGTGGGCGTTGACGGTCAGCCGCGCGGAGAAGGTGACGGCGGCCCGGTCGTAGGGCTCGTCGAGGCGGCTCACGGCCGCTCTCCGGCGGCGGTCGCGGCCAGGACGTCGACGTCGACGAGCAGCTCCCAGCACCACGGGGCCGTGCAGTCGGACGACTGCCACGCGCATTCCAGCCCGTGCCCGCGCACCCAGGCGTACCGGGGGTCGTCGGAGTCGTGGACGGACACGACCCGGATGTCGTAGTAGGTGTGCCCGGCCTGTCCGGGGGCGACTTGCCACTCACCGGGGCGCACCGACAGGCGGCTGCCCGGGGCGGGCATGGTCTGGGCGGTCACCGGGCCGGCCTGTACTCGTAGCGGTGCTCAGCGACGCGCTGGCGAGCCTGCTCGCGTAGCCGCTCGGCGGCGGCGGCCTGCTCGCGTACCTGGATGGCTGGGCCGGCGGGCTCGGCTGGGGGCGAGCTGGTCAGCAGCTGTCGCAGTTTCCTGGGGACGATGTGCACGATGTCGCCTCCCTCGCTCCGAGGGGCGCGGCCTCACCGCTGACAAACGGCCAGTCACCGCGTCCTAACCCCAGAGTGGCGGGTGCGCTAGTCAGCTATCTAGCCTCGACCTGTCCGCCACGGGGTCGCGGACACGTCCCGGACACCATCACGTGGAAGATGCGACCAGCGCGCGCCGATACTCGGCCACCCACTCGGCGCCGCGCTGATCCTCCGGCAACGCGTCCAACCCCGCGCGGAGGTTCTCGCCCGCCGCCGCCCGGTCACCGAGGGCCAGATACGCCAGGCCAAGACCCATGCGGGAGAACGTCGGCGTCAACCAGTACGCAGTCGCCGGCGGCGGCTCCGACTCGGCAGCGGTCGTCAAGTCGCCGGCCTCGCCGAGCAGCCTCACCGCGGTGGCGCGGTCGCCGAGCAGCGCGTACCCGTGAGCGGCCTGGATCGCGTCGCCGACGCGCTGCAGCGGCGCCGCCCCCGGGGTGTGGTAAGCGGCGAGGAAGTGCCGCACGATGCCCCGCGGGTTGTCACGCTGGCGCTCCAGGTAGCCGCGGAAGTTCTCCGCCTGCGCGGCGAGCGGGCCGCTCTCGACCGCGTCAGCCTCGCGGGCCGCCTCGATGAGCACCCGTACGGCCTGACTGTCGTTGCGTAGCTCGGCGTACAGCCACCCGACGAACTGTGTCCACTCGGCCGCGACGGCGTGCAGCTCGGGCGCGCGTGGGCCTCGGGCGTGCGCCGCGAGGTCGCGGACGGCCTGCCACTGCGGCAGGGCCATGGGCAGCATCATGGGTGCGGGCAGGGCGTCGTCGAGGCGGCGCTGCGCGGCCAGCACGTCGGCGAGCAGTTGAACCCCGACGGCGTCGAGGCGGGTCGGGTTCGCTGCCAGGTAGGCGAGCCGGTCCGCGTCGTCGGGGTTGGCGGTGGTAGGCGGGTCGACGACCATGGCGGCGAGCGCCCCGCCGGCGTCGAGGGCCACGTCCAGGTTGCGGGCGACGTCGCACGTCGGTCGGGTGCGCCCGCTTTCCAGGTCGTGCAGGAAGCTCTTGCTGTAGTGCCCGAGGCGGGCCAGGTCGCGCAGGGTCATGCCTCGGTCGGTGCGCCTGCGGGCGAGTTCGCCGGCGAACGCTGGGTCGACGATGGTGCGGATGCGGGCGGGCATCGGACGCTCCCAGGTAGAGGACTGGGTGGCGTCCCGCCGGCCTCTACCCCGACGGGCCGCCACTTCGCAGCGTACGGCACGGATGCCCGTCAGTGACCGTCCTAGTTACTTGACTAGTCCACTGGTGTGCGTCGAATGGCTGTTTACCCTGCGGCGGTGATCTATCCCGGACAGGAGCCGGTCGGCTACCAGGAGCTGGCCGAGATTCTGCGTGCTCGGATCACGTCGGGGCAGCTCAACCCTGGTGACCGCCTACCGTCCGAACGGGACCTGTCGCAGACCTACGACGTCGCGCCGATGACCGCCCGGGCCGCTGTGCAGCAGTTGCGCAACGAGGGCCTGGCTGAGGCGGTGCGAGGTCGCGGGGTGGTGGTCCGGACGCCGGTCGAGGTCGAGCTGGTGCACGCGGAGCCGGGCGAGTGGGTCACGGCCCGCAATCCGACGCCCGAGGAGCGGCGGACGTATCAGGTGCCGGAGGGTGTGCCGCTGCTGGTGGTGTCCCGTCTGGACGGACTATTGGACGCGTACCCCGCGCACCGCTACCGGGTGGTCTTCCGGGTGGGTTGATCATCCGAACGGTTACCGCGTGGACGCCAGACGTAACACCTTTGTTAACCGTTGACGCGGCAACGGTTCGCTATCTGCAAGATGCGGCGTGTAGGCGTTGCCTCACAGGGTGTACCAACCGCGAGACTCCCACGATGGAAAACACGTGGGGACCCCAAGCTACCGACCCGCCACGACGCCATACCGAGTACGGCTATCTGATCGTTGGCGTGGCCGCGATAGGCATCACTGTCACGCTCTACCTCGTCGACCACCTGGCCGACGTGTCCGTCCCGACCGGCACCTACCCGATCCTCGCCAGCCTGGCCGGTCTCGGCGGCGTCGGATGGATCGTGCGGTCGAGCGACGCCCAGCGCCACGACGAGCGCGCCCGCCAGGACATGCTGGACCAGCGCCTCGCGGCAGCAGAGGCACTACTCGCCACGCTCGTTCAGCAGCGCGACGTCGGCATCCACCCGGCACGGCCCGCAGCTCGCCACATCCCCGGCGGTCACATGTACGTCGCCGGCAGCCAGGGCGACACCATCGGTTTCCGCAGAGGCAGCAGTGTGGACGGACCGACGGATCCATCTGGCGCGACGCTGCAGCGGGCACGCGAGGACGGCATCGAGCAGGGCTTCGAGATTGGTTACACGGCGCAACTGGCGGAGCGGGGTGTGACGCCCCTTCGGCAGCGTGCTCGGCGGTCGCGACTCATGGGCGACTCATGATCTCTGCCGGCGGGTAGCGAAGAGCCCGGGTGGACTGTGTCCATCCGGGCTCTGACCTGCTGTGGAACTTGGTGGGCGATGCTGGTATCGAACCAGCGACCTCTTCGGTGTGAACGAAGCGCTCTCCCACTGAGCTAATCGCCCTCAGCGCCACTGACTCTACCCGATCGTGGAACCGGACCGGAAATCCGGGGTCAGTGCGTCGCGAGGTAGTGCATCGCCTTGGCCACCACGTCGATGCCGAGGCTGTACTTGAGGGACAGCCAGACCACGGTGGCCACGAAGACCAGGCCGACGGAGCCGAGCACGATTCGCACCAGCAGCGATTGTCTGGTGACCCAGCGTGTCCATCCGTGGACGTGGCGGCGGGTGAAGCCGAGCAGCCGGCGCGCCCAGTGGTATTCGACGGCCCAGATGCCCAGGCCGGCGATCACCAGCAGCCAGCCCGGCCCGGGGAGCGGGATGAGGGCGATGCCGATGGTCACCACCAGAGCCCCGGCGATGGCGATGAAGATCTTGAGGGCGATCCGGCCGGTGGGGTTGGCGCGGATGAGGTCGAGGGTCAGCGAGATCCGCTCGCGCCAGCGGGGGCGTCGCGGCGGGTCCTGCACGGCGACTCCACCACCACCGGCACCGGAGTCACTGCCGCCACCAGCGCCAGGACGACCAGCACCGCTGCCGTCGCCACCGGAACGACCGGCGTCGGACGCCGGCCGACCGGCCCGTTCGGGCTGCTCCATCGGCACTCCGTACCCCCGCTTTTCGGTTGCTCGGACCGCTACTTTCGGCGGGCCGGGCGCCGTCGCCGGATCCACTGAGGATCGCTTCGCCACCATTTCACCCCCCAGTGTCGCTCGGGCCCGTCACTGCAACGGCCGACTGGACGTTACCGGAGTAAGTCGACGACTGAGCCACCCGATACCGGGCGGGATCACGCACTGGGCAGAACCGGCAATCCTACATGAATGCTCACATTCACGCAGCGATTCCGTCCCCCTTCCCACCACTGGGTGAAGTCAGCGTATGGCGGAGCGTAGCCAGAGGTAGCACCTGAGTATGGGAAAAGCGGGACACGCGCGTTCCGCAGCGGTGCCGGGGGGAGAACGTCCATGAGTGTCATCCGACCGACGACCGTAGAGGTCGAGACGTCGCTAAGGCTCGTCGCACCTGACGCCACCGCCTTGCCGGTGCGTGCCAGTCTGCGTTACGACCCTGCTGACCCGTATGCGGTCCATGTCCTGTTCCATGCCGAATCGGCCGGGGGCGAGGCGGTGAGTTGGTCGTTCGCTCGCGAACTTCTGGTCACCGGCCTGGACGAGCCGGCCGGCATCGGAGATGTGCGGGTCTGGCCCTGGGCCACACCGCGCGGCGACTTCGTCGCGCTGGCCCTCTCGTCACCGGACGGCAACGCCCTCTTCGAGGTGCCGCGCAGCGTCCTGGTGCGTTTCCTTCGACGGACCTACGTCGTCGTCCCGCGCGGCCGTGAGGCCGAGCACCTGGACGTCGACACGGCGGTGACCCGGCTGCTCGCCGGCCGCTGAGAAACGAGCAAACCGAGGCCGCGCGGATCTGCCGAGTCCGCGCGGCCCCGGCACACCTGGGGGTACGCGGACAGCGCGCCCCGGGTCGGCCGGTGCTCAGCCGTGCGTGGTGATGCCGCCGTCGACGGGAATGACCGCGCCGGTGAGGTATGCGCCGGCCCGGGACGAGAGGTAGATGGCCGTGCCGGCCATGTCCTCGGGGCGGCCGATGCGTCCCAGCGGCACCTGCTGCTCGATGGCGGCCCGGCTCGTCGGGTCGTCGAGCGCGAACGCCATCATCTTGCTCTCGAACGGGCCGGGCGCGATCGCGTTGACGGTGATCTGCTCGCCGGCGAGTTGGTGGGCCAGGCTGCGGGTGAGCATGTGCACGGCCGACTTGGTGGCCGAGTACGCGTACACCTCCATCATCGGCACCCGGATGCCGTCGATGGACCCGATGTTGATCACGCGGGCCGGGTCGTCGGCGCTCGCGGCGGCGCGCAGCGCCGGCAGCAGCGCGGTGGTGAGCCGGAAGACGGCCTTGACGTTGACCGCCCAGAGCTTGTCGAACGCGGCCCCCGGGTACTCCTCGAGTGGTGCCCCCCAGGTCGCGCCGGCGTTGTTGACGAGCACGTCGAGGCTGTCGAAGCGCTCGCGCACGGCGGCGGCCAACGTCTCGGCCCCGGCGTCGTCGCTGAGGTCGGCGGGGATGGCCTCGCAGCGGCCCTCGGCGGAGAGGGTCGTGGCGACCGCGGCGCAGACGTCCGCCTTGCGCGACGAAATGATCACGTGTGCGCCGGCCCGGACGAAGCCCTGGGCGATCATCAGCCCGATTCCCCGCGAGCCGCCGGTGACCAGGACCGTCTTACCTTCGACCGAGAACAGCTGCGTCATGCCCATCCCATCGCGAGTCGGCGGGGGTCACCGCCCGGTCGGTGGGCCGGCGGAGGCCGGGCGGACCGCCGACCGGCGGCACTACCGCCGGGTAACGTAGCCCGGCCGCAGGGGGCGG
The DNA here is from genome assembly GCF_053605225.1 of Micromonospora sp. NPDC003944. Lineage (NCBI taxonomy): Bacteria > Bacillati > Actinomycetota > Actinomycetes > Micromonosporales > Micromonosporaceae > Micromonospora > Micromonospora sp. NPDC003944. The sequence continues at coordinate 3,535 of NZ_JBSGIV010000009.1, read as the reverse complement.
GACAAGACCACGGCGCACCGCCGATTCCGCTACGCGCGTCGATCGGGATGCGGTGACCTGCGGTTCGGGCTACCGTCGCAGGCGATGGTCTCCACCGATCCCTCCCCCGCGCCATCGATCGGAACGGCGTCTCCCGTCACCGACGAGATAGCCACGTTCGCCCTGGCCGACCTCGCCGGTGACCCGGGCTGGCGTCGGCCGGTGATCGTCGAGCGGGAGCTACTGATTCTCACCACGCGTCGGCACGGCGACGCGGAGCTCGACTTCCACCTGTTGCCGTGCCGCCCCGGCACGCTGCTGCGGGTCCGCCCCGGTCAGGTGCTGCGCTGCGCCGGCCCCCAGTTCGACGCCACGGTGGTCGCCTGGGAGCCCGAGGCACTGCACGGCTTCGACGTCGACCTGACCACGATCGCGACCTGGCGGCAGTTGGCAGGTGAGGACGAGGACGCGGTGATCAGCGAGGTCAGCCAGTTGGCGGTGGACTGTCAGCGACACCCCGACGACCCCACCGCCCGCGCGCTGCTCCGGCACCAACTGGCCGTGCTGCTGCTGCGCCTCGCCCTGGCCCACACCGACAGGCCGCCGTCCCGACCCGAGGACGAGACGTTCCACCGGTTCCGTCGCGAGGTCGAGCACGGCTATCCGCGCAGCCGGCGGGTGGAGGACTATGCGGCCGACCTCGGCTGCTCGGTGCGTACCCTCACCCGGGCCTGCCTGGCCATCACCGGCCGCAGCGCCAAGCAGGTCATCGACGAGCGGGTCGCGTTGCAGGCCGGCCGGTTGCTCGCCGCGACGGATCAGCCGATCGCCCAGATCGGCCGGCAGCTCGGCTTCTCCGAGCCCACGAACTTCGGCCGCTTCTTCACCCGCGAGGTCGGGGTCAGCCCCGGCGCGTTCCGGGCCGCCCGCGACCAGCCGGCCGCCGGCCGGGTGGTCCGACCTCGACCGCCTGCCGATTCGACGAGCGTCAACGGGGGCCGATTCCGCCCCGGCGGCCTCGGCGAACCCGCGAACGGCGGGCACGCCACGAGACCCGGGCCGCCCACCGCGGGGCCCGGCGGCACCGGCCGGGCATGATGGCAGGGTGCAGATCTCCGCGCGCGGCGACTACGCGGTACGGGCGGCGTTGAGCCTCGCCACCGCGTACCCCTCGCTGCTGTCCACCCAGGTCATCGCCGCAGAGCAGGACATGCCCCGCAAGTTCCTGGAAGCGGTCCTGGCGGATCTGCGCCGGGCCGGCATCGTCCGCGCCCAACGCGGCGCCGAGGGCGGCTACACCCTCGCGCGCCCGCCCCGCGAGGTGACCGTCGGCGCGGTGCTGCGCGCCGTCGAGGGCCCCCTGGCCGGGGTACGCGGGCTGCGCCCCGAGGAGACCCGGTACGAAGGCTCGGCGGAGAACCTGCCCGGCCTGTGGGTGGCGGTCCGCGCCGCCGTGCGGCGGGTCGTCGACGAGGTGAGCCTCGCCGAGATCGTCAGCGGTCGACTGCCCGCGCACGTCCGCAAGCTCACCGCGCTGCCCGACGCGTGGGAGCCCCGCTGACCCGGTGCCGGCTCAGAGCGTCCACACCACCTCCTCGGTGTCGAGTCGGGGCAGCCGCCGGTCCCAGGCGTCCGGGCCGGGATGCCCCAGGTTGAGCAGCAGCAGCGCCTCGTACCGGCCGTCGGGGAAGAACTCACGGGTCACGGCGGCCGCGTCGAACCCGGCCATCGGGCCGGCGGCCAGCCCGGCGGCGCGTACGCCCACGAGCAGGTAGCCGATCTGGAGGGTCGCGCTGAAGCGGGCCTGCTCGGCGCGGGCCGGACGGTCGGCCAACCAGTCGCGGGCCTGCGGCCGGTGCGGGTACAGCTCGGGCAGCCGCTCGTGGAAGTCCACGTCGGCGGCGAGCACCGCCACCAGCGGCGCGGTTGCCGTCTTCGCCCGGTTGCTCGACGAGACGTACGGCAGCAGCCGGGCGCGGGCCGCCGCCGAGCGGAGCAGCACCACCCGCAGCGGCTGGCCGTTGTACGCGGTCGGCCCGTACCGGATCAGGTCGTGGATCGCCGCGACCTGGGCGTCGGTCACCGGCTCGTCGGTGAACGTGTTCGCCGTGCGTGCCGCCCGGAACAGCAGGTCCTGGGCGGCCCGGTCCAACACGAGCAGGTCGGCCGTGGTCGGTGCCGTCACGGCTGGACGGCGGTGTAGTAGCCGCCCCGGTGGTGGACCAGCGGGGCACCGTCGCCGCCGTCGCCGAGCGCCAGCGGCTCGGCGATCACCAGCGTGTGGTCGCCGGCCGGCACCCGGTGCACCACCCGGCAGAGCAGCCGGGCCAGCACCCCGCCGAGCAGCGGCACCCCGAACGGTCCGGACGTCCAGTCCGGGTACGCGGCGAACCTGTCGATGCCGCTCGTCGCGAAGACCGCGGCGGCCTCCCGCTGCCCGGCGCCGAGCAGGTGCACGGCGACGTGTTCGGCGCGGGCGAGCACCGGCCAGCTCGACGACGCCACCCCGAGGCAGAACGAGACGAGCGGAGGGTCCAGCGACACCGACGTGAACGAGGTCGCGGTGAAGCCTGCCCGGATGGGCGCGCCGATCCCACCCAGGCAGGCGGGGTCGCTGCCCCGGGCGACAGCGGTGACCACGGTGACGCTCGTGGCCTGCCGCCGCAGCAGAGCACGGAACAGGTCCGGGTTCACCGGTAGCAGCTCGGCGACGTCCGTCGCGGGCCGCTCCACGGTGGTCACGCCGACACCAGGGCCGACGCGGCGAGGGTACGCGGGACGACACGACGGGGTGGGAACATGGAGGGATCTCCTGATCTGTCCACTACGGCAGCGGGGACGCCCGGATGAGGGCGTGAAGGAACGCTGCTCCGCGTTGAGCGGGCGGGCGGTGGGAGTGCGGCGCTGGAGCCGAGCCGGGTGAACCGGTCAGCTCAACAGAGCGCGCTCGCGTGCCGGACCAGGTCGACGTGCACACGAGCGGTGAGGAGAAGCTCATCCCGCTGCGACATGACCCCATGCTGCCGGGGAGCGGAACGAGCGGTCAACGGCCTTCCAGAAGATGAGACTTCTATCGCTGCCGATGTTACGAAGCACCCCGAACAGCGTTTACCGTGCCGCAACACCTATCTGGTGGATAGAGATTGCGGCCGTCGAGGGTCACTGTCCAGGCCGGACAGCGAGAGGGTTTCAAAAGTTGCCGGTCCGGGAATGTTCGATCTCGACACGGCAGGGAACGGTGACGAGGGGAGACCTCCGATGGGCCTCATGTTTCGCAAGCGCAAGAAGTACGGTCCGATCATCCTGAACTTCACCGAGAACGGCTTCTCCTCGTGGAGCATCAAGATCGGTCGCTGGTCCTGGAACTCCAAGGCCCGCGCGCACCGGGTCGACCTGCCGGGTCCACTGTCCTGGAAGCAGGACAAGTCCCGGTCGTAACCATCCCGGGAGTCGAGCGGGGTGCCGGTGGTCCAATTCGCCAGCCTCCACGACGTAGTCGCTTCAAGGCATCTACGTCGTCCGGGTGACACGACACCAGCTCAGGCATCCGGCGGCG